>NZ_CP045405.1 GCF_009363715.1 Roseovarius sp. THAF9 | reverse complement strand
GTCTGCCCCGATCCGTGGGCGCGTTTTTTATGTGACCGCGCGTTATTTTTCGAGACTATTGCCCGAGCAGCCAGATTCGTGCAAGCACTTTCTAGATTTAGTGGCAATCCGTTACGCCAACACAAGTGCCGTGTTCAGAGGAGCCCCAACTTTTCCGCACGCTCAAGCAGCATTTTGACTGAATACGGCTGCCAGCTAGTGCGCCCCCGAGGGGTGCGCTCACGCATCGATTCCAGCCGGTCGCAGATCGCCTGCAGTGTTATTTCTGGGTCCGAGCCTTTGATGGCAGCCACGATAGCCGGCAGGTGGTCATCGGTTTCGCGGCCTCCGGCGCGGCCAAGCACTGCATATGGTAGAAACTCGTCGCGAACATAGGCTTTCACAGCACGGAGCAGGCGGCTTTGGGTCCAGTGACGGTCGTGGGGCAGGGGGCCATTAATGATTCGCAAAACATCTTCCCAGGCCATATCCGGCCGTAGGCGTCACACGTGGGGCACCCAATCCTGCGCGGTTTCGTTCAGGCGCTCCATATAGCCGTCCTGTCGTGCCAGCCGCACCTTGCGCAGCGCGGCGGGGTCTTTGGTGCGAAGCCCAGGATTGCCACCAACGCGGCCCTTGGCGCGCGCAGAGGCAAGCCCGGCCTTTGTGCGCTCAAGTATCAGCGCGCGCTCGAACTCGGCCGCGGCACCCAGAACCTGCAACGTGATTTTTCCTTGAGGGTAGGCGGTGTCGATTGGATCCTGCAGCGAGCGGAAGAAAGCTCCCTTGGCGTCCAGGCGCTCGATCACCTCCAGTAAGTGCGACAGAGACCGCGCAAACCGGTCGATCCGCACGACGGCCAGCATATCGCCGCTCTGGACGCGTTCGAGCACCCGCGCGAGTAAAGGACGCGCGCGATTGCCGCCTGAGGCGTGCTCTTCAAAGATCTCGGCACAGCCCGCCGATTGCAGCGCCTCGGACTGGGGCAGGGGGGTCTGATCCTCTGTGGAAACGCGGGCATAGCCTATCAGCGACATGAAAACGGGCCGTTTGCAATTTTATGTATCACCAATAAACGACCGTTTGTAAACGGATGCAAGGGCGATCTCTGTGCCCCTGCTCAACGGAAAGCCCTTGGTTTCCATAGGCTGAGCGCGATCAGAGAGCCCTCGCCGACCATCGCCCGCGCGTGCTATATAAGAAGCGCGGGTGCACTCTGACAAAACCCTTGGGTAAAATGCAAAAACCCAGTATTTTGCACATATGAAGCCTCAAGCGCCTGCCTTTCATGATGAATCGGACGTTCTCTTTCTCGATGCTGAGGAGGTGGAACAGTCGTCCGAGGACGATCTTTGGTTCCTGCCCGGTCCCATGGAAGAGGAGCCGGATTATCTGCCGCCCGGACCGCGGGCCGAACCGCGTGAAGCCGAGATCCTCGACGATTGGCGGAAAGCAGAGGCGGGTCATGCCGCGCGTCTTGCCCGTGTGGCCGGTCGCGTCGGCGCGCTGGACGACCGCCTGAAGCGCAGCCCGGAAGGATGGCGGCACAGGCTTGCCCTGATCGAGGCTGCCGACCTCAGCTGGTTCGCGGGTGACCGCATTGGCCCGGATCGCATTGCTATTTGGATATCCATGCGCCTGTCAGGCGTTCAAGAGGACCCCGCAGGACTGGCGCGTGTCGGTTGGGCGGTACGTCGTCTGACAGGGGGACCAGGCCCCGAGGTGGACCTTTCTGCCTTCCTCGATCGTCGCGATCCCGAGAACATGGTCGATGACGCCGAGCCTTTTGCGGATCGCGCGGGCGGTTGGCTGAACCTGATGGCGCAAGCCGCCGAGCTGCACCCGATAACCCGTGCCTGCGCGGGTTATCACCTCTGGAGCCTTGCGGGCCTTGGGCAGCAGGGCGATCGAATGGAAGCGGCAGTCACGGCCGCGCGGATCGCGGCCAGCGAGGGCAAGGGAGCAGTCTTTGCACCTCTGGCCATGGGTGGGGCAGGGGGGCTGCGCGCTGGCGGCCCACCCGCTGACCGTTTGGCGTGTTGGCTTGAGGGGATGGAGACGGCATGTCTGACAGCAATGCGGCACCTAGACGATATTGAAGCATGGTCAGCGCGGGCGGAAGCCGAAATGACACCGCTTTCGGGCAAGACCCCGCGCGCCTTGCGCGCTGTGCTTACCGAATGGCCCCTTGTCTCTGCCCCGATGGGCGAGGTCCTGACCAACGCTAGCCGTGCCGCCGTTCAACGCAATCTCGCCTGGATGGAAGCGCGAGGCTTGATCCGCGAGGTGACCGGCCAGGGGCGATTCAAGATATGGGTAGCGGCACGATCTTGAATCTTCCAGTTCGATGCATGGGAGCTTCAAGAGTTCGGGAAGTTCGTGTCATAGTTTTCAGTTTCCAGAAATCGCGTCGAGCACCGGACAGTTGGGGACTTCGGCGCCAGAACACCTGGATGCCGTTGCAGCGAGGACGGATTCGATCCGCCGGAGGTCTGCAATCTTCGCACGCACATCAGCAAGGTGGCGCTCTGTTCTCTCCTTGACGTCGGCGCAAGTCGGGGCGGCTCCGTCCTCCAGCCCCAAAAGCCCGCGAATGTTTTCCATGGAGAACCCGAGTTCCCGGGCACGCAGGATGAAGCGCAGGCGTGTGGCGTGTGCGGTGGCATAGATCCGGTAGCCGGCATTGGTCCGGGGTGGGTCAGGCAGCAGGCCCGTTTTCTCGTAATAGCGGATTGTTTCGATGTTGCATCCGGTCGCCCGGGCCAGGTCGCCGCGTGTTAAGCCGCTCTCGCGTTCGTGATCGGTCATGGGCAGGTTTCCTCTTGAGCCTGTAGTTACTACAGACCCTACACCCATCATCAACCACAGACGAGAGGTGCGCGACATGACACTGACAGACGACAGAACAGACACTTCAGCGGCGGATCGCCCCGCCCGAAAGGGTTGGCTTGCGGCGGGCGGGGTTGTGGGCGCCTTTTTCGCCTCGGCCTGCTGCATCGGGCCGCTGGTGCTTCTGACTCTCGGCATCTCGGGCGCCTGGATCGGCAACCTCACGGCACTGGAGCCTTACAAGCCGATCTTTGCCGTAATCGCGCTCGGCTTCATCGGGGCCGGGTTCCGGCAGGTGTATTTGCGCAAGCCGACCGTCTGCGAGCCTGGTTCCTACTGTGCGCGCCCATCCTCGGCGCGGATCACCAAGACCGCGCTCTGGGCTTCCCTGATACTCGTCGTCGCTGCACTCACCATCGACTGGTGGGCCCCGCTTCTCTACTGATCCCGAAAGGACACCCTCATGAAGACGATCCTTGCCCTTGTTCTGTTCGGCCTGACCGCCACAGCACCCATCACGGCCATTCCTGCCGTCGCGCAAACCGTCGCCGCCGAGCAGACCGTCACCTTCGCGGTGGACAACATGACCTGCGCGCTCTGCCCGGTGACGGTGAAGCGCGCGATGGAAGGCGTCGATGGCGTGCGCGCCGTCGAGATCGACTTCGAGGCGCGCACCGCTACTGTCGTCTTCGACACCGCCGCGACCAGCGCCGAGGCGATCGCGACCGCGTCGGCCAATGCAGGCTACCCGGCGCGCGTCTCAGGTTGACGGGATGAGCGAGCAGACCGACCGCAAGATGATCGCGACAGGGATCGTCGGCACCGTCATCGCGGCGCTCTGCTGCTTCACGCCGATCCTGGTCGTTCTTCTCGGCGCCGTGGGCCTGTCGGCTTGACTTGGCTTGGCTGGATAGACTACGTGCTGCTGCCCGCGCTGGCGTTTTTTATCGGCCTGACCATCTATGCCGTCTGGCGGCGGCAGCGGCGCAGGGCATCTCAAGAAAATGGATGAGTTCATGAAATACGAAACCAAGGCACCCACGGGCGATTTCGACCTTGCCGTGATCGGCGCCGGATCGGCTGGCTTCTCCGCCGCGATCACCGCCGCCGAGGGCGGCAAGCGGGTCGCGCTCATCGGGCATGGCACCATCGGCGGGACCTGCGTGAACGTGGGCTGCGTGCCCTCCAAGACGATGATCCGCGCTGCGGAAGCCCTCCACAGTGCGCAGTCGGCGCATCGTTTCCCGGGCCTCAGCGGAGAGGCGCAGGTTGCCGACTGGTCGGCGCTGGTTGTGGCCAAGGACGATCTGGTCGCGACGCTGCGCCAGAAGAAGTACGCCGACCTGCTGCCGGGCTACGATGGAGTGACTTATATCGACGAGGGTCCGGCGCAGCTCGTCCCCGGCGGTGTCGAAGTCGGCAGGCGCAAGATCACGGCTCCCAAGGTGATCGTCGCCACAGGCGGCAGACCCGCCGTGCCCGATATCCTTGGCATCCTCGAAGCACCGACGCTCGACAGCACGTCGCTGCTGGCGCTGGACCATTTGCCCGACAGCCTGATCTTCCTCGGCGGCGGCTATATCGGCGTGGAGCTGGCGCAGATGATGGCGCGGATGGGCACCCACGTCACCATCGTCTGCCGCTCGCGCCTGTTGCCGCACACCGAGCCGGAGGTGTCCGAGGCGCTCACGGCGACCTTGCGCGCCGAAGGCTTGCGCGTCCTAGATGGCGCGACCTACCACGCCGCGCGGCGTGATGTTGACCGCGCGGTTTTGTCCGTGACGGTGGACGGTACCGACCGCGATCTGACGGCCCACCGCCTCGTCCTGACCACGGGCCGTGCGCCCAACACCAAGAGGCTGGGCCTCGCGGAGATGGGTGTCGAGACCGACGCACGCGGTGCGATCCGGGTGGGCGACGACATGCAGACCACGAAGCCCGGCATCTTCGCGGCCGGCGATGTGACCGACCGCGATCAGTTCGTCTACATGGCCGCCTATGGCGCCAAGCTCGCGTCCCGCAACGCCGTTCTGGGCGGGACGGAGCGCTACGACAACGCATCGATGCCTTGGGTGGTGTTCACCGATCCGCAAGTGGCCGGAGTCGGGCTGACCGAAGCGCAGGCGCGTGCGGCGGGTCATGACGTCAAGACCAGCGTGCTTACCCTCGACAACGTGCCTCGCGCGCTAGCGGCCCGCGATACCCGGGGCCTGATCAAGCTGGTCGCGGATGCGCAGACCGACCGCCTGCTGGGCGGCGTCATCATGGCGCCGGAGGGAGCCGACAGTGTCCAGACGCTCGCCATGGCGTTGAAGTTCGGCATGACGACAAAGGCGCTCGGCGAAACGATCTTTCCCTATCTTACCACGGTCGAGGCGCTGAAGCTCGCCGCGCAGACCTTCGACAAGGATGTCGCCAAACTGTCCTGCTGCGCTGGATGAAACGAGCAGATTTATCCAGCTTGGACCCTCAAGCGTGTCTAAGACGAGCAAGGCAGGCGAAATGACCCCACTTTCGGGCAAGACCCCGCGCGCCTTGCGCGCTGTGCTTACCGAATGGCCCCTTGTCTCTGCCCCGATGGGCGAGGTCCTGACCAACGCTAGCCGTGCCGCCGTTCAACGCAATCTCGCCTGGACGGAAGCGCGAGGCCTGATCCGGGAGGTGACGGGGCAGGGGCGGTATCGATTGTGGCGCATGTGAGCAACCAAATGGGCACCACCAGGAGCGTTTTTGCACAAGTAGAGACAAATGGCAGTAAAGGTTCGCTGAGCACTATTGCACGGGTTACGGCAAATGTCGCGTAGCCCTTAATTGTGAGATGAGAAATCCAACGAAATCAACGGCTATGCTTTGCCCTTAATTATGAGATTTTGCCTTTAATTCTGATATTTTTGCCCATTCACATTCTGGGGGGCTCGTTCATCTCAGGACCGCCTTTACTTCAGCTTGACGCAGTTTTTGGATACAGATGCACCCGCGCTCCGATCTGAACCCGATCATAAAGATCGGATACATGGTCATTGGTCAATCGCGCACATCCATTTGAAACGGCAAATCCGATTGTCCGTGGCTCGTTTGTTCCGTGGATGCGCAAGTAAGTATCCCGTCCATCATCATCATAAAGATATAGTGCTCTTGCTCCCAGTGGATTGCCAGGGCCACCGGGAACGCCATCGGCAAACCGCGCATACTTTTCAGGCTCCCGGCGGATCATTGCATTTGTCGGACGCCAACGCGGCCACTCGGCCTTGCGCGCAACATTGAATGAACCTGCTTCGTACAACCCTTCTCGACCGACACCCACGCCGTAGCGGATCGCCATTCCGTCTTCCAACATGAAGTACAAAAAGAAGTCATCAGGAACGACATGGACCGATCCGGGCACCCAGTCGGTGCGATAGGTATTCACCAATTGAGGAAGAAACCGATCCGGAAGGGCATATGCATGCGCAAAGGTTAGATTCGGCAGCGTAGCTGCAGCCAATGAAGTAAGAACAGCCGCCCGGCGCGTCAAAAATGTCATTCCGTCTCCTAGTCAAGGCCCGCTACGATCCGTCGATTTACATGGTGCTTTCTTTGGGGCCTGCGTCAATTACGACGATCGTTGGCGCCACGTTACGGACCTCGGACATTCCTGAACCAGAACCGCTTTGTCGCAATTTGTAACTATGACACTTCCGCGACTTGACCTTCCAGTCAGTGGAACCCCTATCTCAGGAGGAAGTATGACAAACAAGGCTTCGGAAAGGGCTGTAGAATCGTGAAATACCAACTCCGCCACTCGAATAGCACAATTTCTATCAGGCCGCCTGCGATTGATCCGTTTGGCGAGGCAAAACTGGCACGGTTCGGCACAAAGGCTCTGCTTTTGCGTTGGTCTGCGCCTCAAACAATCTACGGTTTTGCGCTGATGGCCTCCGTCTTCCTCATTGCCCCGCTGATTTGATCCAGATGTTCCGTGTCGTCCTCCTCGTCGCCCTGATCGGGGGCATTGTCGTCATTGCGCGGCCCGACCTTCTGAACCTGACGCTTCCGACCCGTGCTGATCTTGAAAATTGGATTGACGCCGCGGGCCTGTTGGGTCCGGTTGTCGTCGTCACTCTGATGACAGTCGCTATCGTTGCAAGCCCTCTGCCTTCTGCCCCGATCGCTTTGGCGGCGGGTGCGGCCTACGGACATTGGGTCGGGGCCGTGCTTGTCGTGATCGGTGCTGAACTTGGTGCGCTCATCGCCTTCACGCTGGCCCGCAAACTGGGCCATCCTTTCGTTGCACGGTTTTTTGGAGACACATCTCGTTGGGCGCTTCTCGGCTCACAAAACATGCTGACATTGATCGTCTTCGTCAGCCGCCTCCTACCGTTCCTGTCATTCGACCTTATCAGCTACGCGGCTGGTCTTAGTGCCTTGCACTTCTGGCGCTTCGCCATTGCAACGCTGGCCGGCATCATCCCCGCCAGTTTCTTCCTGGCACACATGGGGGCGATCGCGATGACGGGCGATTCAGAATCCGTCCTTTGGACGATTGCCGTCCTCGGCGTTGTTTCCGGTCTTTCCTTGATCGCGGCCCTCGTCAGCAAAAAACGCAAGTCCGGGCGACTGTCCGAATTCACCTAATTCAGAAAGGTTTCACCATGAACCATCCAGACGCATCATCCCAGCCACAGGTCTATACCTGCCCGATGCACCCCGAGGTCGTGTCCGACGAACCCGGCGATTGCCCGAAATGCGGGATGCACCTTGTCCCGCAGGATGAAGTGTCGGCATCCGAAGCCGACTGTCACCATCACGGCCACGCCGGTCATGCCCATGCAGCCGGTTCCGCGCCAGCAGACGGCAAATACGATACCGTGCCGGAAGACCACGATGGGGCGGTCTACACCTGCCCGATGCACGCCGAAGTCCGTCAGACCCACCCGGGCTCCTGCCCGATCTGCGGCATGGGGCTTGAACTGGAAAGTGCCGCCATGGACGAGGACGGCCCGAATCCCGAACTGGTCGATTTCACCCGGCGGTTCTGGGTCGGCACGATCCTGTCGATCCCACTTCTGGTCTTCACCATGGGGCCTTTCGTTGGGTTTCCCGGCGTAAGAGAGATTTTCGGAGAGCGCGGCACGCTCTGGATCGAACTGATACTCGGTACACCCGTGGTCTGGT
Organism: Roseovarius sp. THAF9; assembly: GCF_009363715.1. NCBI lineage: Bacteria > Pseudomonadati > Pseudomonadota > Alphaproteobacteria > Rhodobacterales > Roseobacteraceae > Roseovarius > Roseovarius sp. THAF9. Next base: position 174,068 of record NZ_CP045405.1, on the reverse strand, counting down.
GGTGTGGCTGGCCGTTCCTTGTCCGCGGCTGGAATTCGTTCCGCACGATGAACCTCAACATGTTCTCGCTCATCGCGATGGGCGTTATGGCCGCATGGCTGTTCAGTGTTGTTGCAGTCCTTGTCCCGGATATATTCCCCGATGGTTTCCGTGATGAACAAGGCCATGTTGGTGTCTATTTCGAGGCCGCGGCAGTGATCGTCACACTTGTCCTTCTGGGTCAGGTGATGGAACTGCGCGCCCGCGAAGGCACCGGAAAGGCAATCCGTGCGCTACTGGACATGGCGGCCAAATCCGCGCGTGTTATCCGCGATGATGGCAGCGAAGAAGAAATAGCGCTCGAAGATGTGGTCGTAGGTGACCGTTTGCGCGTGCGCCCCGGCGACAAAGTGCCGGTCGATGGCGTCGTCGCCGAGGGTCGCTCCTCTATCGACGAAAGCATGATCACCGGCGAACCCATTCCCGTTGAAAAGGTCGAAGGCGACACCGTCACAGGGGCCACGATCAACGGCACCGGATCGCTGATCGTCGAAGCCACGCGCGTCGGCTCGGACACGATGCTCAGCCAGATCGTAGAAATGGTCTCCAACGCGCAGCGGTCTCGTGCGCCGATCCAAAAATACGCAGACAAGGTCGCAGGTTACTTCGTTCCGGCCGTCATCGTAATCGCCATTCTGGCCTTTGTGGCGTGGGCGGTCTGGGGCCCCGCCCCTGCTCTGTCATATGCCTTGATTGCTGCCGTCGCGGTCCTGATCATCGCCTGCCCCTGCGCGCTTGGCCTGGCCACGCCGATGTCGATCATGACGGCCACGGGTCGCGGCGCACAGGCCGGCGTGCTGATCAAGAATGCCGAGGCGCTTGAGCGGTTTGAGAAAGTCGACACGCTGATCGTCGACAAGACGGGGACGCTGACCATGGGCAAACCGCGCCTCGTCGCGGTCCTGCCCGAGGATGGCCATGACGAGGCTGAGGTTCTCCGCCTTGCCGCATCACTTGAGCGCGGCTCAGAACACCCGTTGGCCGAGGCCATCGTGCGCGGTGCTGAAGAGCGTGGTGTGGATATGGCTAAGGCCGACGGCTTCGAGGCCGTGACCGGCAAAGGCGTTCGCGGTACCGTTGATGGGAAATCCGTCGCGCTGGGTAACCGCAAGCTGGTTGAGGATCTTGGCCTTGAAACCGGACCATTAAGCGACGTGGCCAACATCCGCCGGGATGAAGGCGAAACGGTGATGTTCGTCGTTGTCGAAGATGCGCTGGTCGGTCTCGTCGCGGTGTCCGATCCGATCAAGGACACCACGCCCGACGCACTCAAGGCGCTGCACGATCTGGGGTTCCGCATCATCATGGCCACCGGCGACAACGAACGCACCGCCAAGGCCGTGGCCGACCGCCTCGGCATCGACGAGGTCCGCGCCGATGTCCTGCCCGAAGACAAGGCGAAGATCGTCCGCGATCTGCAAGAAAGCGGGGCCAAGGTTGCCATGGCCGGTGACGGTGTCAACGACGCCCCTGCCCTCGCGCAGGCGGATGTTGGCATTGCCATGGGCACCGGGGCCGATGTGGCCATCGAAAGTTCCGGTATTACGCTGGTAAAAGGCGACCTCGACGGCATCGTGCGCGCCCGCCGCCTGGCCCGCGTCACCATGCGCAACATCCGCCAGAACCTGTTCTTCGCGCTGATCTATAATGCTTCAGGTGTGCCCATCGCCGCAGGCCTGCTCTACCCGTTCTTCGGCATCCTCATCAGCCCGATGTTCGCCGCTTTCGCCATGAGCGCCTCGTCCATTTCCGTGGTACTCAACGCGCTGCGCTTGCGCCGGACGACACTATGACTTTGATGTTGTGTGCCGTGAGCTCCTCGACGTTCGCCGAGCCCATCCGCGTCAGCGTATTGCGCAGGTGGATCTAACGCATTCTTCAAAGAAGCGGCCTCCGCCGCGAAAGGACAAACCCATGAAACGACGACAGTTCATCATTGCCGGTGCAGCGGCTGGCGCGACCCTAGCCACACCGATGCTGCTGACCCGCCGTGCGATCGCGGCAGAAACGGGCGCACCCTTGCCGATCCCACCGCTGATGGACGTGGATGGCATCGCCGGGAACACGCTGACTGCGCATGCCGCCACACGGGCATTCTACGCTGGCGTCGCGTCGCCGACGCTTGGGTTCTCACAAGACTACCTTGGCCCGACATTGCGCTTCGTAAGGGGCCGCGCCGCGAGGATTTCAGTGGAGAATAGCACCGACATGCCGATCACCGCGCACTGGCACGGCATGCACCTTCCCGGTGACCTTGATGGCGGTCCGCAACTTGCGTTCGGTCCCGGCGAGACATGGGCGCCTGAACTTCCGGTGGATCACCCTGCAGCGACGCTGTGGTATCACAGCCATGTCCACGGACAGACCGCCAATCAGGTCTATCGCGGCCTAGCGGGGATGATCCTGCTGGACGACCCGGCGATCGACGTTCCACTGCCCCAAACCTATGGCGAAGATGACATACCGCTCATTGTTCAGGACCGCCTGTTCCGGCGCGGAGTAATGACCTACGACCTTGGCCACATGGACCAGATGGCGGGGTTTCAGGGCAGCGACATTCTGGTCAATGGGACACTGCACCCGAAAGTGACCGTGCCCGCCGGTCTGGTGCGGTTCCGTCTTTTGAATGGGTCCAATGCCCGCACTTACGAATTTAGCTTCTCGGATGGCCGCCGGTTCCATCAGATTGCCAGCGACGGCGGGCTTCTGCCTACACCGCATGCGGTGACCGGCTTGCACCTGTCGCCCGGCGAACGTGCCGAAATCGTCGTCGATTTCTCCGATAGCCGTGCTGTGCGGCTCGTGTCTGCCGACATCGCGGCTGGGATGATGGGTGGCGGGTCCATGGGCGGCATGATGGGCGGAGGCTCCGGCCCGTCGGGCACGCTCGACATTCTGTCGATCGAGGTTTCAGGACAGGCCTTGGTGACGCCAGACGCCTTGCCCGCGCGCCTGCCCGCCCAGTTGCGCGATCTTGGCGCGCCGGTCCGGACCCGTGACTTCACCCTGAATATCCATTCTCGCGGCATGATGGGCAGTATGATGAACAACCTCTTTGGCCGCTCGGGTCAGTCCATGGGCATCAACGGCGCCTCATATGACATGGGCCGCATAGATTTCCATGTCCCTTTGGGCGAAACCGAACGCTGGCGGATCAACGCTGACATGATGGCCCATCCCTTCCACGTGCATGGGGCCTCGTTCCTCGTGACGCATGCGGGCGGACAGGCCGTCGATCCGCAACTGACCGGCCTCAAGGACGTGGTTCACGTCGACGGGCCCACTGAAATTCTCGTCCGTTTCGACAAGCCCGCCACGGCAGAGGCTCCGTTCATGTACCACTGTCACATCCTCGAACACGAAGATCGCGGAATGATGGGCCAGTTCACCGTTGGATAGATCACGATGAAACCCTAGATTCAGCTCGAGTTGGAGGAGCTTGGACGATGATTGAAACGATACTTGAGTTTGAACCGGCCATTCGCCTCACGGCGTTCCTCGGGATCCTTGGGGCAATGGCGCTCTGGGAAATCGCGGCACCCCGCCGTCGTCGGGACATTCCGCGCGTGATCCGCTGGACCAACAACCTCGCGCTCGTCGTGATCGATACAGCGATCCTGCGTCTAACCTTCCCGATCCTCGCCGTTGGCCTTGCCGTTCTGGCGGAAGAGCGCGGCTGGGGCCTGTTCAACGTTCTCGATATCCCTGACTGGATCGCCGTGATTGTCTCCATGCTGCTGCTGGACCTCGCGATTTACTTTCAGCACGTGATGTTCCACGCGATCCCGGCCCTATGGCGGCTGCACCGCATGCACCATGCCGATCTCGATTTCGACGGTGTTGTCACGTTAACCTGTCGGCAATCGGCGAAGGCATCGCGTTAGTGGGATCAAGCGATGTTCGCAGCCGTTTTCCAGACATCAAGTGCCTGCAACCGATGGAAGCGGATGGTTAAGGCTGTGCGGCGGCAGGATGGGACAAAGAAGCAGTTTCGGGTTGCTGAGTGAACAGACACGAAGCGCTGCAAGCCGCCGGGTGATCGGTGTCCTTGCATCACCCGTTCCCGCTTTCGAAACGGCAGGTGGCTGTTCTCTGCGCGATTATTCAGGCCCTTGTGCGACCAATGATCCAAACCGGGCGCTACGTCGCGCTTGGCAGCGCCATAGGATCGCAGCTTGTCCGTTATAATCCGTTTTGGCACGAAGCCATGACGCTTGAGAAGTCTGAGCATCAGACGTTTCGCAGCCGGCTTATTCCGACTGGACTGGAGGATTTCATCCAGCACAACCCCATGTTGATCGACCGCGCGCCAGAGCCAGAATGACCTGTCGGCAATCTTCACGACGACTTCGTCCATATGCCAAACATCACCCGGACGGGCTTGCCTCCGTCGCAGATTCTGGGCGATCTGAGGCCCGAATTTGACCGTCCAGCGCCTGATGGTTTCGTAGGACACATCAATTCCGCGCTCGAGCAACATCTCCTCAACCTCACGCAGGCTTAGGTTGAAGCGCATGTAGAGCCAGACCGCGTGAGCGATAATCTGGGATGGAAAGCGATGGCGCTTGTAGCTGATAGCCGATGTCTGCATTGCAGTCAGATAAGAAGAAATCGCGACGCGAACAACAATAGGGCAGTTAACGTGACATCACCGCCTCAAGGCGTGATGGAGCCGGTCACCGCATCCTCTAGCAATAAATCAAACTGAAATACCACCGTATTTTGCTCTTGAAGCTCTAGCTACTGTAGGGGCTATGTCATGGTAAAGCACCCGAATCCAGAGGTCCATTCATGCCGTCCGACACCCATCGTCACGACCATGATCACGCCGAAGATGCCCAGACAAGCGGCGGCAGCTGCTGCGGGAGCGCCGGAACGTGCGGCGACACCGTTCCGGCGACCCCCGCGCCAGCGGGCGGGCGCAGTTTTCAGGTGTCCGGCCTCGATTGCGCCGAGGAGGTAGCAATCCTGAACAAGGTGGTCGGCCCGAAGATCGGCGGGGCCGAACATCTTGCGTTCGACGTGATCAATGGACGGATGACTATTCTCGACAGCGCCAAGAGTGTATCGGACGGCGAAATTGCAGAACTGGTCGCAAGCACCGGCATGACCGCCAAGCCTTGGGATGCCGAAAACGCGTCGGTCGACCAGGCGGCCCATCTTGCACGCCAGCGGCTGTTTACGGCGCTCAGCGGCGGCTTCTGGGCCGCGGGATTTCTGTGGCACATCATCGAGACCGGCATGGGGGGGGCACTCGGCCTCTTCGCAGGGCACGGCGAAGCGCCGATGCCACTGGTCGAGGCAGGGTTATTCGCGGTTGCGATCCTGTTCGGTGTTTGGCTCGTGGCGCCCAAGGCATGGTCGTCCGCACGGCGGCTGTCGCCCGACATGAACCTGCTCATGGTCGTCGCAGTCGCGGGTGCAATTGGCCTCGGCGAATTTTTCGAGGCGGCGACGGTCGCGTTCTTCTTCTCGCTCTCGCTCTACCTCGAAAGCTGGAGCGTCGGGCGTGCGAGGAATGCGGTTTCAGCTCTGCTCGACCTGGCGCCGCCGACGGCAAGAGTTCTTAATGATGACGGCTCGGAAGCGGACGTTCCGGCTTCTGCGGTTGCTATCAACGCACGTTTCGTCGTGCGCGGCGGAGACCGCATCCCATTGGATGGTGAGGTTGTCGATGGGGCAGGGGCCGTCGATCAGGCGCCAATCACCGGAGAGAGTGCGCTGGTCCCAAAGGAACGGGGCGACGAAGTCTATGCCGGTACGATCAACGGCGAAGGCACACTGATGGTGCGCGCCACGAAGGCCGCCTCGGATACCGTGTTGGCCAAGATCATCCGCATGGTCGGTGACGCCCATGCCCGCCGCGCGCCGGTGGAGCAGTGGGTGGCGAAGTTCGCCCGCATCTACACGCCTATCGTCATGGCGCTCGCCATTGCAATTGCCTTGCTGCCGCCGCTCCTTTTCGGTGGGGTCTGGGATTATTGGTTTTACAACGCACTCGTGCTGCTGGTGATCGCCTGCCCATGTGCTCTGGTTATCTCGACCCCTGTCTCCATCGTCGCCGCACTCACCACTTCGGCACGGGCGGGTGTACTCATCAAGGGTGGTGCCTATGTAGAGGCACCGGGCAAGACCACTGCATTGGCCATGGACAAGACCGGCACGATCACCATGGGCGAGCCCGAGGTGGCGGCGGTGCATCCGCTGGGCAAAGCATCGGCGCAAGATCTGATGACCCTCGCCGCTGGGCTGGAGGCACGTTCCTCGCATCCCTTGGCGCGTGCCATTCTCGCGCGGGCCGAAGCCGACGGCATCAAGGTGTCCGCCGCGGAAGATACCCGAACCGTTCCCGGCAGGGGACTTGAAGGACGCACAGACGGCCGTTCGATCTGGCTGGGGTCGGACCGGTTTGCCGAGGAGAAGGGTTTCGGCGACGCCATTCCGAAGGATTTGCGCGACCGCATCGAAGGGGCTGGCAGCACCCTTGTTGCCGTGGGCGACGACACCGGCGTGACCGGCATCCTGGAATTGCGCGACCGTATCCGCCCCGACGCCAAGGGCATCGTGGCACAGCTCCACGCGCAAGGCGTGAAGACCATCGTCATGTTGACGGGCGACAACGAGCGGACAGCGCGCGCCGTTGCAGCCGAGGTCGGCATCAACGAGGTCCGTGCCGAGCTTCTGCCCGAAGACAAGGTGACTGCCATCGAAGAACTGGTCGAAACGCATGACATGGTGGCCATGATCGGCGACGGGGTGAACGACGCCCCCGCCATGGCGCGTGCGCATTACGCCATCGCGATGGGTGCTGTTGGTTCGGACGCGGCAATCGAGACGGCGGATATTGCCCTTATGACCGACGACCTCGGCAAGGTGCCTTGGCTGATCGGTCATTCGCGCCGGACAATGTCGATTATCCATCAGAACATCGGTATTTCCTTGGCGACCAAGGGCGTTTTCGTCGTCGCTACTGCGTTCGGAGTGGCATCGATGTGGGGCGCTATTGCAGCCGACGTAGGAGTGTCATTGCTGGTGGTGGCCAACGCCCTGCGCCTGCTGAACAGCCGAGAGGCCAAGGCGCCGCCGTCCGGCGGTGAACAGGTTGGTCCACAGATGACAAAAGCCGCGCTTGCCCACGGACATTGATCAGGCAGCATTTGCAAGGTAACGTAATGTCCATATCAGACCTCACGAAAGAGGCATCGAGCAGTGAAAACCATCCGATTTCCCCGCCGCGCCGTCCTGTTGGGCGGGGTGGCACCGTTTTTGTCCGGCTGTGCCAGCAAGTTCCGCAGCTATGGCGGACCCGAGGTGACCCGTGTTCGGCTCTACAAGGGGCAGCGCTTGCTTGTTCTGGACGGAGTTGATCCCGTATTGCAAACCTATCCGGTCGGACTGGGTTTCGCGCCCGAGGGTCACAAGCAATTCGAGGGAGACGGTCGGACTCCGGAGGGCACCTACATAGTCGATAAGCGAAACCCCAACAGCACCTACCATCTTTCGATTGGCATCTCTTATCCGAATGAGGCCGACATCGCTTTTGCCGAGGCGCAGGGCCGATCCCCCGGGGGCGACATCTTCATCCATGGTGGTCCACGACCCGGCATCGACCCAACGGACGTCCGCGACTGGACAGCTGGCTGCATCGCGGTCACAGATCGGCAGATCGAGGACATCTATGCAATGGTGAAGGACGGAACACCTATCCACATCTTTGCATGACGGTGTTTCTCATGCGGCGATAGCGCGCCGTCGCATTGGTCGCCATTGCCCAGCTCCACGAAGCCAAGATGAGCGCCAGCAGCATCCAGTCCCCGAAGCTCGCGTAGAGTGTCGGCGGCCGCGCGGAGGGCAGACTAGCGTCGATGATGCCCGTTTCGCCGGTCTCGAGCCGCGCAACGATCTCTCCGTTCGCGTCGATGACCGCAGAGATGCCTGTATTCGCGGCTCGAATGACAGGAAGGCCTTCCTCTATGGCGCGCATGCGTGCGGAAGCCAGATGCTGCTCAGGTCCGATGCTGCTGCCAAACCAGGCATCGTTTGTCGCGTTGAAGATCCAGTCGGGTCGGAACAGGTCGTCGACTACATGACCTGGGAAGATGATCTCATAGCAGATCGCCACGGCGACCAGCGGCACACCCGGAAGCGCAAGCGTTCGCGGGCCCGGTCCGGGCGTAAAATCGCCCAGACCCGCCGTGAGCCGCTCGATGGGCAACCAGCCACGGAATGGCACATATTCGCCGAAGGGTACGAGATGGTGTTTCGCGTATCCGGTCAGGATTCTGCCGGTCGCGCCAAAAGCCTGGACCGTGTTGAAATATCGGGTGCCATCTTCGCTCGGTACACGGTCCGGCACACCGGTGAGCAGCACCCTGCCGTCTGGTAGCGCAGCGGCAATGCGATCCCGTGCCTCCGTATCCTCATCGAGGAAACCCGGAAAGGCGGTTTCCGGCCAAAGAAGAACGTCGAAATCGCCGGGCTGGGTTGAAAGCTCAAGATAGCGCGCGAAGGTCGCCTCGCGGTTCTCGGGCGCCCATTTCTCCTCTTGTGGAATGTTGCCCTGGACGATGCGCAGGTCGACACCGGGTGGCTGTTGTGCATCCGACTGGAGGCGAAGCGTGCCGACAGCCCACATCGTCGCGATGCCGGCCAGCGCCATGAGCGAAACGGTCAATCGTTGCCGCCCGGACGTCATGACAGCCGCGCCGGGAAGTGCCGCGACGAACACGGTGAGAAAGCTTAGCCCATAGCTTCCGACCCAGGCGGCGGTCTGGCGAAGGGCGGCGTAGTCTACAAGTGCGTAGCCGGCGAGGTTCCAGGGAAACCCCGTCAGAACGTGACCACGCAACCACTCTGCCACGGTCCAGGAGGTCGCGAACACGAGGCAGGCCAAGAGACTGCCCATGGCTCCGCGCCGCGCGATTTCGGCGAAGAGCGCTGCGGCAATGGCTGGGAAAATTGCGAGACCTGCGGACAATCCCGCGACGGCCGGGATCGCCATCGCCCCGAACCGCTCGCCCTCGACGTAGAAACTCTCTGCAATCCACGAAATCCCGAAACCGAACTGGCCAAGACCAAACGCCCAGCCGACGAGGAAAGCGCGCCCGAAGGAGAGACCGCGAAGACCGACAAACAACGCGGAATAGGCAACGGGAACAAGCAGGAGAAGCGAGAAAGGCGGGAAAGTCAGAACGGTCAGCGCCCCGGCGACGAAACCAAGCGTCATCCGCGAAAGCAAACGGTGGAGCAGTGCTATGCGGTTCAGAATTTCCGGCTTCACGATTTGATCGGACGCCGCACGCTGATCCATGGCGCAGCGAGCAAGAGCCCCACGCCACTGACGACAAATACATCGGCCATGTTGAAGGCAGGCCAATGTGTTGTGCCAATATAGAAATCGAGAAAGTCTGTTACGGCCCGATACCGCACACGATCGATGACATTACCCAAAGCTCCGCCAATGATCGCGCCATAGGCAAGTGTTTCGACCACATTGTCGGCGCGAAACAGCATAACCCCTAGCCAAACACAGATGGCAAGAGCGAGAGCGATGAGGCTCCACCACGGCGCGCCGCCCAGCATCCCGAAAGTCACGCCGTCATTACGATAAAAGACGAGGTTGAATCCCGGAAACACCGGGACCCCGGCGCTTAGAGTGGCGGCATTCGCAATGACAATGGCTTTTATGATCTGATCAATCGCGAACGCTGCAAGCGCCGCAAAGACGCCGATCACCGGAGATACTTTGTTTGTTGGCATTGGCTCACCCCAACCAGACATCGAGGAACAGCATCAGAACGAGCCCGACTGCGAGACCGAGCGTTGCCCTGTTCTGATGGCCGCTGCGATGGGTTTCGGGGATGATTTCGTGGCTGATAACGTAGAGCATTGCGCCCGCGGCAAAGGCCAGACCCCATGGAAGCAGCGGTTCCGACAGTGTGATGATCCCGGCCCCGAGCAGGCCGCCAATCGGCTCGACCATGCCCGTCAGCGCCGCGATGCCCCAGGCGCGCAGCTTCAGATATCCCTCGCCCAGCAGAGATACAGCGACGGCCAATCCTTCGGGCGCATTCTGAAGCCCGATTCCGACAGCAAGCGGCAGACCGCCCTCCATACCTCCGGATCCGAAGCCGACCCCAACCGCAAGGCCTTCGGGGAAGTTGTGGATCGTGATCGCGATGATGAACAGCCAGACCCGCCGCAAAGGCGCCGCTTCGGGCCCTTCGCGTCCTGTCTTGAAGTGCTCGTGCGGCAGCTTTTCGTTCATCAGGGCGACAGCCCCCATGCCCAGAAGGATCGAGACGCACACGATGGCCGCAGGCATCGCGCCGTTCTCGAACATTGGCTCTGCCGCATCCAATGCCGGGATGATCAGCGAAAAGAACGAGGCTGACAGCATGACACCGGCAGCGAAGCCGAGCGACAGATCGCGCGTGGCCCGGGACGGGATGCGCCCAAACAGCACGGGAGCTGCTCCGACTGCCGTGAGCGAACCGGCAGCGAGACTTCCGAGAAAGCCGAGCATTATCGGAGACAGATTATCCATGGGCGGGCCAGATTATCCTTCGGCGTAGCTCGAAAAGACTTCCGTCGACCCGTCCTTGCGGATGAGGAAGACATCATAGGCCTCGCGGTCGTCTTCTGGCCCCATGCCGGGCGAGCCATAGGGCATCCCCGGAACGGCGAGGCCGACGGCGTCCGGGCGCTCCTCGAGAATGCGGCGGATGTCAGCGGCCGGGACATGGCCTTCGATCACGTAGCCATCAATGAGCGAGGTGTGGCAGGAGACCATGCGCTGCGGCACGCCGTTGTCGAGCTTGAAGCGAACCAGCGACCCACCGAACATGTTCTCGCCCGTCGGCGCAAACCCGTTTTCTTCGAGATGGTTCATCCAAGACAGGCAACAGCCGCAACCGTTCGTCTTGCGGACCTCGATCGCCGTTGCCTCTGCGAGGACCTGGGCCGCTGGTAACAGGGCGAGGGTGATTGCCAGAGCTTGGGTCATGCGTTTCATGGGTCAGAGCCTTTCGGTTGTCGTTTCGGCAATCTCGCTGCCGAGGTTTTGATTCAGAAGCGCGCGCGCCTCGGCCAGACGCGAGAGCGCGGCGGTATCATCTGCTTCGCTCTCGGCTGCTTCGGCGAGCCGGTCGTCAGAGAGGGGGTCAGTCGGGCGCCCATCCACGAGGACTTCGTAGTGTAGGTTCGGACCTGTCGCCGTGCCAGTCGCGCCGACGCGGCCGATCACATCTCCCGCCGCAACGCGTTGGCCTTGTGCCAGGCCATCCGGCACGGCGCTCAGATGCGCATAGCGCGTCATGGTGTCGGAGCCGTGGGCGATTTCGACCACTCGACCATAGCCGCCTCGCCAGCCGATGAAACTGACCCGCCCCGGTGCCGTCGATTGAACCGGTGTCCCACGTGCCGCTGCGAAATCGACGCCGGTGTGCATCCGGACGTTGCCAAAGACCGGATGCGTGCGGCGTCCGAACACCGAGCTGAGGCGCGCACCCTCGACCGGCTGTGCGAAGACGCGCAGCACCTCGCCATCGACGTAGATCGTCGCCTGACCGCTGCCGTCGTCTGGCCATACGATCTCGTAAAGCGAACCGCCGATCTCCAGTGCGGCGAAGGCGAGATCGGGCTGTCCGATCCTGTCCTCGCCGACCCGCGCCTCGCGCCAGAGAAGCCTTAGTGTTTCGCCGCCGGCCATCTCGCGGCGGAAATCCACGGTCCCACCCAGCATCTGCGCAAGGTCCACGGAAAAACGGGCGGGTATGCCGGCTTCGTCGAGTGCCGCGAAGATCGAGCTGTCGATCACGGCTTCGCCGGCAAGGGTTACGATCTCCGGATCCGGAGCCACGACCTGCGCAGACAACTGCTCGCCGAAAACCACCTCGATCCGCACACCGTCCTCGACGGCGAGTGAGACGGTGCGGGGGCTGCCGTCCACGGTCGAAGCAACAGTGACCGAGTGCCCCGGCCGCAGCCGTCGCAGATCGTATTCCGCGCCAAGCGCGAGGGCAACTTCGGCTCTGTCAGGTGCTGCAAGACCAGCTTCAGACAGCAAGAAATCGAGCGTCTCGCCAGGTGCAATGTCGCGCGACCATGTCGACAGGGGTGGCTCGATCGCCTGCACGGGCCTGTCGGCAAACGCGACCTGCAGAAGGGGCAGGGGGCCGAGGTCGGGTGCATCTTCTGCCCATGCCGTCGCGGGCAGCGTCACGAGGATGTCAACGTTTTGGGGAGCTTCAGGACCTTGGGGCATCCATTTACCTGCCGAGGCAAGTTCCGGCGGCACGGGTTCTTTCGACATGAAATCAGAGAGGGCGATAGCCGCTCCCGAAACCATCCCCGCAATTGCGACACAAGCCGCCATAGTTCTGAGCCTCATGTCGCCCCCTCCGTTTCTTCTTCCAGCGCGCGGCGAATTTTCGGCACCGCGAATTCTCTGGGTTCGTGATAGTCGATCATGATGACAAACCGCCCAGAGGCTGCGAACAGGAAGACGCTCGCGCTGTGGTTCATCGTGTAATCGCCGCTCTCCGTCGGCACCCTTTCGTAGGTGGCGTGGAAGCCGTCCGCGACGCGCGCTATCTGCTCCTCCGGCCCCGTCCAGCCGCGAATCGCCGGATGGAAGTAGCCGACATATTCGGCCATCGTTTCGACAGTGTCGCGCTCGGGATCGACCGTGATGAAAACCACGTTCATCTCGTCGGCCTCGTCTCCCAGATCGTCGAGCCATCCCGAAATGTCCGAGAGCGTGGTCGGGCAGACATCGGGACAGTAGGTGAAGCCGAAGAACGCCATCGTCGGTCGCCCGATCAGGGTTTCCGGCCCGACCGCGTTGCCCTCATGATCCGTCAGACGGAAATCCATCGCGGTCAGAGCCACTGGCCGCTGCCCGATAGGCTCAGGTCCACCGGGGCCATCGACCTGCCACCAACCGACGAAGAGCATCAGGGCGACCGCCCCGACACCAGGCGCACCATACCCCAGGATCGCCCGTCGCCGCATCAGTCCTCTGGCCCCCGCGCGGCGATGCCGAGGATCGGCACCTCGACCGTCACCTCGCCTCCGTCGTCGAAAAGCAGGGTCAGCGGAAAGGTGTCCCCTTCCGTCATCGGTTCTTGTAGCCGCATCAGCATTGCGTGCAGGCCCCCCGATTCGAGCGCGACGCTCTCGCCCGGGGCGATCGCGATCTCCCCCGCCGGGCTCATGGAACTCACACCTTCGGCATTTGTCTTCGTCTCGTGGATTTCGGGCATCATCGCGAGCGGTGTTGTAAGGCCGATCAGCGTCACTGGCTCGTCGCCAGTGTTGCGAATCGTCATGTAAGCGGCCCCGGGACGGTTCATCCCGATGGAGGCGCGGGACCACGCGTTCTCGACGACCACATCCTCGGGTCCGGCCAGCGCGGGCACCGAGAGCCCTCCAAGGGTCAAAAGCGCCGCCAGTGTGCTGGTCAAAATATACTTTTTCATAGTTCTGATCCTGCCCTTTCCATTCAGCTTTGCGCGGCAGCGACTTCGGCGGCCACTAGGCGACGCAATTCTGCCTCTCCGAATGGATCGAGCGGCGTGCCGTTCACGAAGAATGTGGGCGTCTGGCGAATTCCCACGGTCTCGACGTCGGCACGATCCTGGTTCAGAATTGCTACGACATCCGGTGCCAGCATTTGCGTGCGCGCGGCGTCTGCATCGAGCCCGGCCGTGGCGGCGATCTGAAGGATCAGGCCGGGTTCCGGGGCACCGTGCGACGCCCATCTCGGCTGCTCCCGCAGAACGGCCTCAAGCACCGGCTCGTAAACGTCCTGCATGCGCGCCGCCTCGAGCACACGGATGGCTTCCTCGGATGCCGCGCCGTGGAAGGGCGTGTAGCGGATCACGACGCGGACAGCATCCCCATGCTCGGCCATGATGTCCTTCACGATGGGATGAAAGGCGCGACAGGCCTCGCAGGCCGGATCGAAGAATTCGACGATCGTGACGGGCGCATCCGCAGGCCCGAGGATGGGCGAGTAGGGGCGGATCACCGCGTCCGCAAGTTCCGGAGCAACGGGCTCCGCTTCGGCCACCGGGCCGGGGCGGGTTGCAAACCAGGTGGCTCCGCCGAAACCGGCGACGCCGACAGCGAGAACGGACAGGATCAGGCCGCGTCGGTTCATGTTCGTGTGTCCTTCAATGAAAGGGCCGACAGCGCCCCGATCAGCGCGAAGGTGGCGAGCGCCATCAGCGGGATCGGGATGCCGAAGACCAGTTGGTTGTCATCGGTGCAAGAGGGGCCGGTGGCCGTGCAGGGCTGGATGCGTTCGGGAACAAGACCGACGTACAGCCCCATGTGCCAGAGGGCGATTGCGCCGCCGCCAAGCGCCAATGCGATGCCGTAGCGCCCCACGCGGCCGTCCCGCCACCAAAGGCCGAGCCCGAGGACAATGGCCAAGGGGAACATGAAGGCGCGCTGGAACCAGCACAGCACACAGGGCGTCTGCCCCAGCACCTCGCCGATGAAAAGCACGGCAAGCGAGGCGACGAGCGCGATGATCCACGCCAGCCCGAGGGCTGTTTCTCCGGAGATACGGTTCATTTCGGTCAGATCCTCTCTTCCAGGTCGACGAGGATCTCTTCGGCGGAGGTGCCGTAGGGCCACGAGTCGGCGAAGCCTGCCTCGGGGTCGAAGAGGAACAGATGCGACGTGTGGCCCATCGTGTAACCATCCGGCGCTGCGGCCTCTTCGACGCGCTCAAAGAAGATTGGAAACGTCTCGGACGTCGCGGCGATCTGTTCCGGCGTGCCCGTCAGCCCGATGATGCCCGCATCGAACAGCGGGACGTATTCGGCGAGTGCTGGGGGCGTGTCTCGTTCAGGGTCGATTGTTATGAAAATCGGCTGGACCTTGGCGGCATCGTCGCCCAGACCGTCCATCACCGCCGCGACCTCAGATAGGGTCGTCGGGCAGACGTCGGGGCAGTTGGTAAAGCCGAAAAAAACCAGCATCCAGCGCCCCGCAAAGTCCTCCTCGGTTTGAACCATACCCTGGTGGTCCGTCAGTTCGAACTCAGCGAAAAAAGGCGGCTCGGCGTCATTTCGGGCGCTATCGGCACGATAATCGGACCAAAGCAAAAGCCATACGAAGGCAAGCGCTGCCACGCCTGCCAAAACCCAAAGAAACTTCTGTGCCGATGTAAGGGACAATCCTGTTCGCCTGATTTTTATTCTTATTGCCTGTGCGGATACATCCTCTAGCCGCTAGAGGTTCAAGCACGAAATCATGGTATAGCTTGAACTCACGCGTCTGTGAATCCGACACTTGTTTATTCCGACGGCAAAACCTACACAAACTGTATCTTTTTCATGGAGGCGAAAATGCTCACGATCGGTACTCTGTCAAAGAAGACTGGCACAAAAGTGCAGACCATCCGGTACTACGAACAGATCGGACTCATGCCCGAACCTGGCAGGACCGAAGGCGGACAGAGGCGCTACGACAATGCACAGCTTGATCGACTGTCCTTCATCCGCCACTCGCGACAACTCGGTTTCTCGCTTGATGCGATCCGCGAGCTGCTCGACCTCAGCGACCATCCCAACCGGCCCTGTGATGAGGCTGATGCCATCGCGCGTCGCCAGCTCAAACAGGTGGAGCAGCGCATGGCCCGCCTGAAGGCGCTGCGCACGGAACTGAAACGCATGGTTCACGAATGCAGCGGCGGGCGGACGGGAGATTGCAAGGTGCTTGAGGTGTTGCGGGACCATTCGGAATGCTTGACCGAACACGAGGAAATCGGGGCCTGAAGGAGTTCAGCCAACATTCCGGCTGGAACGCAGATCAGCCGCAGAAGTTAATGTGTCGTACAACACAAGCTGGAACCACAAAATGGCCGCTAGACAAGATTTAATGGAGAGACGGACGCTTTGGATCGTTCTGGCGCTCAATATCGGTTTGGCCGTGGCCTTTTTCGCAACAGGCGCCTTCGGCGACTCAAGTGCCCTGATCGCCAACGGGCTCGATAACCTCTCCGACAGCTTCGTCTACGCGATCAGCCTTTTCGCTTTGTCCCGATCCGCCAAATGGAAACGCGGGGCGGCGAACGTTTCCGGCGGGCTGCTGATCCTGTTCGCTGCAGGCATCTTCTACGATGCGTGGCGCCGCTACATCGGTGGGTCAGATCCGCTCGGGACGATCATGATTGCAATGGCCCTGATCGCGGCGGCTATCAACGCAGTCTGCGTTTGGCTGCTCGCTAAGCTCAAAAATCCGGACGTCAACATCCGCGCGGCCAACACCTTCAGTTACAACGATTTCGCCGCGAACCTCGGGATCGTCGTGGCCGGTGGCCTCGTCGCCTGGCTAGGAACCAACTGGCCGGACCTTGTCGTCGGTGTGATCGTCGCCGGGATCGCGGCCTGGGGCGGTATCGACATCCTGCGCGACGCACACGGCGAACACTACAAAGCGGTTCACACGGACAAATAGTTGCGGGAGATTCTTTCTGAAAGAAAGGGTTGAAGCTATAGTGACTATAGCAATTAGTCTTGTTCCAAGACGATTCGAGGAGCGACCCGTTGCAGATGACCGACCCCCTACTTGTACCCACCAAACTACTGGATTTTGATGCCGCGCCTCTTGCGCATCTAATTGAGAACCGCAGCTGGCGCGGCTTATCCGAATACGATCGGATCGGAGCTGCCCATGATTTCGTTCGGAATGAAATCGCGTTCGGATACAATCGTGCTGACGACATCCCCGCATTCGAAGTGCTTTCCGACGGCTACGGGCAGTGCAATACCAAAGGCACGCTCTTGATGGCGCTGCTGCGTGGTGTCGGCATTCGTTGCCGGTTGCATGGGTTTACGATCCACAAAGGCTTGCAGCGCGGTGTTGTCCCTGAGCTGGTGTATCCGCTTGCTCCGCAGGAAATTCTCCACTCATGGGTCGAGATCGAATTTCAAGGTGCCTGGATCAACCTTGAAGGCTTCATCCTGGATGACGCTTTCCTCAAAGTCCTGCAAACGTCTTTCTCGGACACGGACAGTCTCTGCGGTTATGGCGCGGGCACGGATTGCCTTGGCGCGCCTCCCGTCGCCTGGAACGGAGAAGATACCTACATTCAGAAAACCGGCATCGTGCAGGATTTCGGCGTGTTTGATACGCCGGACGCCTTCTATTTGTCCCATGAGCAATCCTTTGGATGGCTGCGTGGTGCCCTTTACCGTCATATCATACGCCACTGGATGAATGCGCGCGTTCGTGGTTTCCGCAGCGACCGCCTCAAGACTGACCGACGCGCGACACACGCGCATGAGGAGCCTGCCAATGCCACATGACCACGGGCACGCGCATATCGATCCGGATTCTGGCGATCGGCGGGTTGCCATCGCGATCTGGGCGAACGGGCTTCTTACCGTTGCGCAAATCGTCGGGGGCATATTGTCGGGCAGCCTGGCACTGATCGCCGATGCGCTGCACAACTTTTCCGATATGGCCTCGCTTGTCATTGCCTTCGCCGCACGCAAGATCGCGCGCCGCCCAGCCGATGAGCGCATGACCTTCGGCTATGGTCGGGTCGAAATCGTCGCAGCCCTGGTTAACTACACCACCCTGATTTTGATCGGCTTCTACCTGATCTACGAAGGTGGCATGCGCATGATTGATCCACCCGAAGTCATGGGTTGGACCGTCGTCATTCTCGGTGGAATTGCGCTTGTGGTCGACACGCTGACCGCAATGCTGACCTATTCGATGCAGAAGGGCAGCGTGAACATCCGCGCGCTTTTCCTGCATAACCTGTCGGACGCGCTTGCTTCGGTCGCGGTTATCGTCGCTGGGTCGCTGATCATCCTTTACGACATGCGTTGGGTCGATCCTGCCATCACCATCGGCATCGCCATCTACATCCTGTATCTGTCTTTCACTGAAATAGGCGGCCCAATCCGAACCCTGATGCTCGGGAGCCCGCCGGACATCGACAACGAGGCCGTCGTCGAAGCGATGCGGAAAGTCGAAGGCGTCGCCGACGTCCACCACGTCCATCTCTGGCAAATGCAAGAGCACGAGGCTGCGCTCGACTGCCATGTCGTCGTGGCAGCCGAGGGGTGGTCGAAGATTGAAGAGATCAAGAGCGCGATCAAGAAGCGGCTGAAGGGAGAATTCGGCATCAGCCATTCCAGCCTCGAATTCGAGCACGAGGATCGCGCTCATCAGAACGCCGATCTCTATGGTCACGGTAATTCGAGAGATGGGGAGGAAACTCATACTCACGAAAAAAGCTGACCGAGCATGAGGATATCATTTCCTCATTTGCGACGGCAAGTTGACGTCGACCAACGTCAAGTGGACTGATGAACCTTTGCATGAGCAACTGGCTGCGAAGGGCAGTAGCGAAGGTCTGAGGCGGATACACTACAGGGGTATCACGTCCAAGTTACAGAATGTCACTTGACCTCCCCTTGCTGGAAGGTTGTAGCAGTAACTGTATGACCTGCGTTTTTCGCCTTGTTTTGATTCTCATGCTGACCTTCGGTGCAGTGACTGCGCCGGATATGTCGTCGGCCAGTATGTCAATCACGGCTATGGCGCAGATGGAACCCACCGAAAGCGCGGATGGCCGTTGCGGCGGGTGCGATCCCACCGGATTTGCTGAGGGCACTGCCTGTGAAGGTGGGTGTCCTGTTCCTTGCGGCTCCAGCGGTACTTCTGGCCTCCTTGCCAAGATGCCGTCAGCGCGGCTCACGAGGCCTTTTGGTACTGCCGTCCGGGGTGCCGAACCTCTGATCTCACTCGGCACGAATCCGTCGCTTGATCCATTCCCTCCCAAACTGCCTGTCTGAACCTGAAACCGGCCTCGCCTGCTGCGAGGCCTGATTCTTGCCTTGGCCGAAGCTGGCTGAGTGCGACCCTTTCAAATCAAGGCAGTTGCGATGATCCTCCACAGACCGATTTCACGAAGGCACGTGCTTCGCACAGGTGCCGCATTCACAGCCCTATCCGCTCTGTCACCTGCACGAATGGCGATGGCCGATCCAACTGGGGACCCATTTGTCCTACGCGCGGCATCCGGACAGGCCGCCCTGCGCCCGTCACCATACGGCCCGACTAATGTCTGGAGCTATGACGGATCCGTCCCCGGTCCTGAAATCAGGGTCCGGCAGGGCGACCGCGTGCGAGTTGTGGCTCAAAATGGGTTGGATGAAGGGACCACAATCCACTGGCATGGCATCCGCACGCCCA
Source organism: Roseovarius sp. THAF9 (assembly GCF_009363715.1). NCBI lineage: Bacteria > Pseudomonadati > Pseudomonadota > Alphaproteobacteria > Rhodobacterales > Roseobacteraceae > Roseovarius > Roseovarius sp. THAF9. The sequence goes on along the minus strand of NZ_CP045405.1, from coordinate 154,802 downwards.
ATGCGATGGACGGGGTGCCGTTCCTCACGCAGGACCCGATCCCCTTCGATGGCGAATTCCTGTACGAATTCGATGCGCTGGATGCGGGCACGTTCTGGTATCACCCGCACCAGCGCAGTTCGGAACAGGTCGGACGCGGGCTTTACGGGCCGCTGATCGTCGAGGAGGCGGACCCGATCCGCGTCGATCGCGACATGACCTGGATGTTGGACGACTGGCGCATGACCCGGGACGGACAGATTGCGGATGACTTCGGCAACCGCCATGACGCGATGCACGGCGGTCGTATTGGCAATTCCGTGACCATCAACGGTCAGATCCCCGAACGCATCTCGGTGCAATCCGGTGAGCGCATCCGCTTGCGGCTAGTCAACGCGGCGAACGCGCGGATATTCGGGCTGGATTTCGGGGGTCTTGCCCCCGTCGTGGTCGCGCTGGACGGTCAACCCGTGACGCCCCATGCCCCTGACGGCGGGGTCGTGGTGATCGGCCCGGCGATGCGTGTCGATCTGGTCATCGACTTGACCGGCAAGCCCGGAGATGCCGTGACCGTCATCGATGCCTTCTACGAGGGACTTGAATACCGTCTGGTCGATCTTGCCTACGCGCCGGACAGGCTGCGGGACACGGTGCCGGATTGGTCGATGGAGCTGCCGCCCAACCCGCTGGCCGAACCCGATATGCAAGCGGCCACGCGGCACCGGATCGTCTTCAACGGCGGAATGATGGGGCAGATGATGATGGGCGGCGGCATGGGGTCGATGATGGACCAGATGCGCGAGGGCAACATGTGGTTCATCAATGGAGAAGCCGCGACGGGTCATATGATGGACCCCTTGCTGGTCCTGCCGCAGGGCACGTCGCACATGTTCGAGATGGATAATCGCACCGCCTGGCACCATCCGATCCATTTTCATGGGCATTCGTTCCGTGTGATCGCCCGCAACGGACAACCGACTCGGTATCGCGAATGGCAGGACACCGTCCTGATGGCACCCGAAGAACGGGTCGAGATCGCCTTCGCCGCGGACAATCCCGGTGACTGGATGTTCCATTGCCACATTCTGGAACACCAGGCGGCGGGCATGATGGGCGTCATCCGTGTCGAACCCGGCACGATCAAAACCTGAAACTCACACACTTAGAACCATGAAAATGAATGAACCGATGAAGAAGATACTTGGATTTGCCAGCCTCGGCACGGCAGGTACCGTCGCCGTCCTTGCGATGAGCCTGAATGCCGCGCCTGCCGCGGCGCAGGAGGTCACGCTCTACAAGAACCCACAATGCGGATGTTGCGAGAGTTACGCGGACTATCTGCGCGAGAACGGTTTCACGGTGGAGGTGAAGCCGACCCACGATCTGGCGCAGATTAGCCGCGATGCGGGCATCCCGGATGACTTCCAAGGCTGCCATGCAGCCTCTTTGGACGAATACGTTGTCAGCGGCCACGTGCCGATCAATGTCGTCAACAGGCTGCTGGAAGAGCGCCCGGAAATTGCCGGTGTGACTCTTCCCAACATGCCATTGGGGTCGCCGGGTATGGGCGGCGCGAAACAGGAGCCCTTCAAGATTTACACCGTCGAGGAAGGTGTGAGCCCGACCGTATATGCGGTCGAATGATCAATCGCGCGGTCTAGTGCGAACCCGTGTCAGACCGGCTTCAAGGGAAAGCAAAGGATGGAATGCATGATGATGGACGGTGGAATGATGGGCGGCGGCATGATGATTGCGATGGGCCTCGTCTGGTTGCTGATCGTGGGTGTGCTGGTGCTCGCGGCGATCGCCTTGGTCAAATACATCCGCTCGGACAGCGGGAAATAGAAATGTGCCAGAATGCGGACTGAGGGTGCCAGCAGCGGCGACAGCCTGTTGTCGATGGGATTGGCCTGGGCGCTTTGCGTCCTACTTGTCCTGTCGTTGCTCGCGGCACTTTTCATTCTCTGTAGGTGGCTCGCAATAAGAAGGCGGAAACTTAGTGAAAAACACGATTAGGCTCTCGGCTGTCCTGCTCGCCACAACAGTTTTGCCCGTTGCGGCGCAGAGCGACGTGCGCATGGGTGAGCGCCTCTATCAAGAAAATTGTGCCAGTTGCCATGGGGCAAACCTGGAGGGGCAATCAGATTGGCGCACACGATTGCCGAACGGCAGGTTGCCTGCCCCGCCGCACGACGCCTCCGGCCATACCTGGCATCACCCCGACCGCGTATTGCTCGACATCGTGAAACGCGGACCGGCGGCGATTGTCGGGAACGGGTACGAAAGCGACATGCCCGGATATGAGGATGTGCTGACAGACGATGAGATCACGGCGATCATTGACTACATCAAGAGCACATGGCCCAACCGGATCCGCGCGTCGCAGGAAAGCCGATCCCTTGCCGATGAGCAGGCGCAGCCATGACGGAAGAGGTCGAGGGAAATGCCGACCCTGTGTCGCGACGCAGTATCTCCGGGTTCGTGCTGGTGCCGCTGATAGCTTTTGCCCTCATGGTCCTGTTCGGTTGGGGGCTTTTCAGGGGTGGCGACGACTTGCCGTCGGCACTTCTCGGCAATCCCGTGCCCGACTTCGCGCTGCCCCCGGTGCTCGGCCGCGAGGAAGGTCTTTCGACGCAGGACCTGATCGGACACGTGTCACTGGTGAACGCCTTTGCCTCGTGGTGTGTGCCCTGCCGTGCCGAACATCCGCTGTTCATGGAGTTGAACGCAACCGGTGAGGTGCCGCTCTACGGAATCAACTACAAGGACCCGCCCGATCAGGCGCGCGCCTGGCTCGACGAATTGGGCGATCCCTACGCGCGCATCGGGGCCGATATCAACGGACGTGCTGGCATCGAATGGGGCGTTTATGGCGTGCCCGAAACCTACGTCATCGCCGATGGCACCATCGCCTACCGCCATGTCGGTCCGATTACGCGGTCAATCCTGGAAGAAACCCTATTGCCGATCGTCCGTGATCTGAACACCCAATCCGCCAAGGAGACAACGCCATGAAACATCTGAAACCGGCGCTGATCGCTTGGGCACTGTCCGTCGGCACGGCGTTTGCCGGACCGCAGGGGTTCGCCCTGCACGATACCCCGCAGCCCGTCGCCAATGTGCGCTACGAGAAAGAAGACGGCAGCCGTGGGGACATGGAGGACTTTCGCGGCAAGGTGATCCTCGTGAACGTCTGGGCAACCTGGTGCGTCCCCTGCCGCGAAGAGATGCCGACGCTGGATGCGCTTCAGGCGGAACTTGGCGGCGACGACTTCGAAGTGGTTGCCCTTTCCATCGACCGGGCCGGATCACAAATCGTTCGGCGTTTCTACGACGAGATCGGTGTCACCAATCTCAATATGTATGTCGACCAGACCATGCTTTCGATGACCGCGCTGCGCACCGTTGGCCTGCCGACGACGATCCTGATCGACGCGCAGGGGCGGGAGCTCGGGCGACTGGTCGGACCAGCCGAATGGGACGACCCCGAAATGGTGTCCTTTCTGCGCGGATTTATCGAATGAGTTCCCCAGAAGACGTTCCCTCACCCTTGACCTTCCAGTTGCCGGAATGACTATCTCACCAACATCGAAAGGATTTTTCGGATGACCGACGTAATACCGTCCAGCGACGCAGCCACTTCAGGCATTTCCAGTGCTGGCAACAGGCCCCCGTGGTTGGCGCGCAGGCGATTGCTTTTCGTCGGTGCGGCAACGGTCATGGGGGGTGGCATGGCGCTGAACTGGGGATGGCTCACCGCGATCGGGCTCGCGCCTGTTCTGGTCTCGCTGGCCCCCTGCGCTGCGATGTGCGGTCTCGGTTTGTGCATGAAGGGCGGGTCCGGCGGACAATGTAAGGATGCGAAAACAGCCAATCCCATTCAAACTGAAAGAGGCGACACTTGAACAGTTTTCTGACCCGTCGCGCAGCCTTGGCGATACTTGCGACCACGATTTCGTCTCCGGCCTTCGCCAATCATCCGGGTGAAAACCTGGATGCACGTATGTTCGAGATGGAACCCTACTTCCAAGCCATCGATGCAGCGCAGGCTTCGGATTTCGAGTTGCGGGATTCCGAGGGGAATACTGTGCGCTTGTCAGACTTCGGCGACAAGGTGGTCATCCTGCACTTCATCTACGCCAATTGCCCGGATATCTGCCCGCTCCACTCCCAAAAGATCGGGGCCATTCAGGCCTCGATCAACGACGGGCCGATGAAAGATTTGGTACAGTTCATCTCGATCACGACCGATCCGGTGAATGACACGCCGGACCTGCTGCGCGATTACGCGGATCGGCATGGACTCGACACGAGCAACTGGGTCATTTTGACCAAGCAGCCTCATCAATCTGATGACGTAACGCGCCTTCTCGCGCGGGAATATGGGATGGAGTTCACGATGACTGCCGACAGCGACATGATGATGCACGGAGCGGTCACCCATGTCGTGGACATCGGCGGACGGTTCGCCGCAAAATTCCATGGCATGGACTTCAAGAACGTGAACCTGATCCTCTACGTCAGCGAGTTGATCAACAACGACCAACATCGACGCCGGGAGCCCAGCTGGTGGGACCAGCTGACAGGTGTGTTTCAATGAGTGTCGTCGCGACTGGCGTCAGGCTGTCCTCGACAGACGGAATCTCCCTGACAGCTCTGCGTCGGTATTTTTCGGTAATAATCCCGGCCAATCTGATCTGGGAGTTCGCACATATGCCGCTCTACACGATCTGGAAAGAGGGCACTTGGGGGGAGATTGTCTTCGCAGCCGTCCATTGCACGGGTGGCGATATCCTGATCGCCATGAGCACGCTGATGCTTGCGCTCATGCTGTCGGGTCGGGGCTGGCCCCTGGTTGCCTCCACGCGGCGGTCTGTGACTGTCCTTACGGTGGTATTCGGGCTGGGATACACGCTGTTCAGTGAATGGCTCAACATCGTGATCCGCGCGGCCTGGGCCTATTCGGACCTGATGCCGATCATTCCGATCCTTGATGCGGGCCTGTCACCTGTGCTGCAATGGATCGTGATCCCGCTGACCGCGTTCTGGTGGGCCTTGCGGCCCTTCAACGCCGATCGTGAAAAATGACGGATATCTCCGGCATCGGCATTTTCGCGGCCTTTCTGGCGGGGGCCATTTCGTTCCTGTCGCCCTGCGTCCTGCCGCTGGTGCCGGGCTATGTCTCCTATATTGCGGGCCAGCCGGATTTGCGCACGACGCGTTCGGTCGGCCTGCGGGCGCGCGCCGGGGCGCTCGGGTTGAGCGCCTGCTTTGTCTTGGGCTTTTCGACAGTCTTCGTCGCACTCGGGGCTGGGGCCAGTGCGCTTGGATCCCTGCTGCTGACATGGCGCACCGAACTGAACTATCTCGGCGGCGCGATCATCATTCTGTTCGGACTGGTCATGCTGGGTGTCTTTCGTCTCAATGCGTTCTCGCGCGATACCCGTTTCAATCTCGACATTCCCGGCGGTCGCCCGCTCGGGGCCTACGTGCTGGGACTGGCCTTCGCCTTTGGCTGGACACCTTGCATCGGACCGATCCTCGGCGCGATCCTGACACTCAGTTCGACCTCCGGCGGCATGTCGGACGGCATCTGGCTGCTGTCGATCTATTCCGCTGGTCTAGGGGTGCCCTTCCTGCTGGCGGCGCTCTTCACCGACGCCATCGCCGCGCGGGTTAGGCAGATCGGCAAGGCCGGCCGCTGGCTCTACAAGGGCGCGGGTATTGCCATGATCATCATGGGAGTTGCCATCATGACCGGGCAATTGTCACGGTTTGCCTATTGGCTGCTGGGGACGTTTCCTTTTCTCGCGACAATCGGCTGACGAACCTCGAACCAGCTCTTGGCGTGATGGTTGGTAAGTGGGGATCATCTCCACCACTCAAATAGGTCGTACACGCCGCGCCCCTGTAGAGGTCGCGGGGCCGTCAGCCGATCAGGTAGACCCGGATCGGCATCCAGATCCCCATCACCACCATCATGACGTTTTCGGTGAGCGAGACGAACCCCAGCGGCACGTTGCTGTCACCGCCGACGCAGGCGCATTTCAACTCGCGCTTGTCGATGTAGACCGCCTTGAAGACCGATACCGCACCTACGGTGCCGATGAACAAGGCCAGGGGTGCCGAAAGCCAGGTGAGCGCTCCGGCGACCATGAGGATACCCGCGAAGGCCTCTCCGAAGCGATAGATCTTGCCGTAACCTGCGGATTCTCCAAATGGTTGGAGGGGAGTCGGGGCTCAGGCCACAGTTTTCAAAGGATGGAAACGTTGACAGAATGCTTTCCATGATACATTTAACTTACTATGAGGATCGCACTCACCATTTCAAGATTGCGTCAGATGATGCTTGGTATCATCTGTGTGCTTGCTTTGGCTACAGTTCCGTCGTCTGCTCTACATGCTCAGATGGGCGGACATGGCGAGCCGGTTGGCACAGATCATAGCGCCGAAACGATGTCTGAATTAAACGATAGTGGTCACGGCCATTCCGCTGCAACTCATTGCGGGGAAAGCGAACGCGTTGCAAACGCGGATGGCGAACATGACGGCATTCAATGCTGCAACGGCTTCTGCTTTTCGGTTGTTCTCGATGAAAGAAACGTGATCCGGTCGCGCGACGAGCCAAGCGCGCGTCACGTGGCTGTCGACCGCCTGATCGTATCGTTCGAACCGGACAGCCCACAACGCCCACCACGAGTCTGACTTAGCCGCCGATCCGGTATGCGGATCTTCTGAGTGCGCCTGCAAAGCGTTCTCGAGTTTCTCAATAAGTCAGGTCTAAACTAATGAAAATTGCTATACTTCTGGGCGCATCTGCGCTCGTGCTTGGGGCGTGCACGTCAGAGCCCACGCCGCTTCCGAGCGTTGCCAGCCAAGAGGCTACGTTCAATGGTACGGTTTCATCCCCCTTGTCCTACAAAAACCCCCTGGCCGGGTACACGTATCGTGGCCCAACTGGCCCGCGCGACTGGCGCGAGGTCAACGAAGAGCAATCGGAGGCAAACTGATGATTTTGACGAGACCTTTACTTGCGCTTGGTCTGCCAATGACACTGGCAGCATGCGCGACGGCGGTTCCAGATGCCTACACGGACCAGAAAGCCGGGTTTTCGATTGTGTCAACCCAGACCGCGGCGGCCATCGGCAAAAGAACAGCTTTTGCGCAGACCCAAGCCGAGAACGCGGAATTGAAAAAACAAGTTCACGCAATGGTCCATCAACGAACGATCTCGGCAGACACGGCGGTGCAGGTCGCGCTCTTGAACAACAAGGGGCTGCAAGCCTCCTATGCCAATGTCGGACTTTCGGCTGCAGAGGCTTGGCAGGAATCAACGCCGGAGAATCCGATCGTTGCAATCGGAGTGCTTGGCATCGGAGCTGCGGAATTGGGCGCTTACCGGGCGATAGAAGGGTTGTTTCGAGCGAACATCCTTGACGCGCAAACGCGGAAGCAACGTGTTCTGCTGGCAGATGCGAATTTTCGGGCCGCACAGATGAATGCGGTGAATGACACGCTTGCGCTTGCCAACCAGACGCGAATGGCGTGGATCAACGCCGTGGCTGCGTTTGAAACTGTAACGTATCTCAAGCGTGCCAAGGCCACTTCCGACGCCGGGTCAGAACTTGCGGCCCGGCTGGGCGAGACCGGCGCGCTGAACAAGGCCGGTCAGGCGCGGGAACAAGCGTTCAATGCCGAGCTGGCTGGACAGCTGGCACAGGCCCGACTGAATGCAACCCAAGCCAAAGAAGATCTGACGCGGTTAATGGGGCTGTGGGGCACCGAAGTGAATTACTACGTGCCCGATGCTTTGCCAGCGCTCCCGAGGTCGGTTGGGCCAATCACTAACCTGGAAGCTAAAGCCCTTCGAAACCGGTTCGACCTGCGGGTCGCTAAACTCGGGCTTGAAGCGCAGGCGGCTGCATTCGGGCTGACCGATCAAACGCGGCTTGTGACCGATCTCGAGCTCATCGCTGGTTTCGAAGCAGAGCGGGAAAGAGAGGACGGTAACCTTGAAACTGAAACTACCCCGCAGATTGAGCTGGAGTTCGCCATCCCGATTTATGACACCGGCAAGGCGCGGATGCGCAAAGCGGAGCTGATGTATCTTCAGGCAGCAAATGTTCTGGCTGAGCGCGCGGTCAATGTGCGGTCCGAAGCACGTTCTGCTGAGACCGCTTATCACGCATCTTACAAGATTGCGCGTCACTACCGCGACGTTCTTGTGCCGCTGCGCAAGACCATCGAGGAAGAAGGCCTGCTGTCCTACAACGGCATGATTACCAACACCTTCGAATTGCTCACGGATGTGCGCGAAAAACTTGGTTCCTCGCTCGAGGCGGCCAATGCCAAGCGTGACTTCTACTTGGCCCAGGCGAACTTGACTGCCGCCATATACGGCGGTGGCGCAGGCGGAATGGGCGATGGAGAGGGCGTATCACTTGCCGCCGGTGGCGGCGCAGGACACTGAAAGGAATATGACATGCTGAATAGACGTCAATTACTCGGAGCCGGCGCCGCAGGTGCAACGCTGGTCTCTTCAAAAGCCTGGGGTCAAACCCTGAACATGGGGTTGCCAGAGGCTGCGCAGATGGACAGTGCGGCAACGGCGATCACGGCGCGTCCCAATTCTGGGCCGGACTACACGCCTGTGGTCACGCTGAACGGGTGGACCCTGCCGCACCGGATGAACAACGGGGTGAAGGAATTCCACCTCGTCGCCGAACCGGTCGAGCGCGAACTCGCTGATGGAATGATCGCGCATTTGTGGGGCTATAACGGCCAGTCCACGGGTCCAACGATCGAAGCGGTCGAAGGTGACCGGGTCCGCATCTACGTCACCAACAAGCTCCCCGAGGCGACGACGATTCATTGGCACGGGATGATCCTGCCTTCCGGCATGGACGGGGTCAGCGGACTGAGCCATCCCGGCATCCCGGCGGGCAAGACCTACGTCTACGAGTTTGACCTGATCAAATCCGGCACCTTCATGTATCACCCGCATGGCGATGAAATGGTGCAGATGGCGATGGGGATGATGGGCATGTTCGTGGTCCATCCCAAGGACCCAACGTTCATGCCGGTGGATCGTGACTTCCTGATCATGCTCAACGCCTTTGACATTGATCCCGGCACCTACGTGCCGCGCATCATGACCATGACCGACTTCAACTTGTGGACCTGGAACAGCCGGATCTTCCCCGACATCGATCCTCTGGTAGTCAACAAGGGAGACCGGGTGCGTGTGCGCGTCGGCAACCTGACGATGACAAACCATCCCATCCACATGCACGGCTATGACTTTAAGGTCACCTGCACGGATGGCGGCTGGGTGTCGCCTGAAGCGCAATGGCCAGAGGTGAGCATCGACATCCCCGTGGGCGCGATGCGCGCCTATGAGTTCGTCGCGGACCATCTGGGTGACTGGGCGATCCACTGTCACAAGTCACACCACACGATGAACGCCATGGGCCATGACGTGCCGACGTTCATCGGGGTCAACAAGAAGCCGCTGACGCAGAAGATCCGTCAGTTCCAGCCGGAATACATGCCTATGGGCACGAACGGGATGGGCGAGATGGCGAAAATGGAAATGCCGCTGCCCGACAATACCATCCCGATGATGACGGGTTGGGGCCCTTACGGCCCCATCGAGATGGGCGGCATGTTTTCGGTCGTAAAGGTGCGGGACGGCATCGACGCGGACGATTACTCCGATCCCGGCTGGTACGAGAACCCCCCGGGCGAGATGGCCTACGAATGGACCGGCGAGTTGCCTGAATTCGCCTCCAACAACAGCCCCAGGACCATTCTCACACAGAAACCAGCCTCGAAGGGCTGAGCAGCCCGTCGTCATCTCTAACCAAACCAACCTACAGGAAAATGAAATGAAAAACCTTCTTCTGACAACAAGCCTCGCGATCGCGCTTTCCACACAGGCCTATGCTACAGGCACGCACGGCGGTGGACATGATGAAAACCAGCCTACCGAACAGACAGAAATGATGGTCGGCATGCCGGGTGACCCCGCCAAGGTGGATCGCACAATCGACGTCACTTTGCTCGAAAACGATGAGGGCCAGATGCTGATCGAGAGCGAGCCGATGGATATCAAGGAGGGCGAAACCATTCGCTTCAACATCACCAACAAGGGTGAGTTGGAGCATGAGTTCGTACTCGACACGGTCGAGCGCAATGCCGAGCACAAGATCGAAATGGCCAAGATGGACATGGAACACGACGATCCGAACCGTATCCGTCTCGATGCGGGCGCGTCGGGTGAGGTTGTCTGGACTTTCGCGAATTCCGGTACGTTCGAAGCAGCATGCCTGATCCCGGGCCACTACGAAGCCGGCATGCACCGTGAGGTCGCGGTCGGTGACCAGATAGCTCAGGCTGACGTGGAGTACACGAGCGGGACCATCAAGAAAATCGACGCGGAGGCCGGCAAAGTCACAATCATTCACGGCCCTCTCGTCAACCTTGATATGCCCGCGATGACCATGGTGTTCCGCGCTGACGAAGCAATGATGGCCAAGATGGCGGAGGGTCAGGAAATCGAGTTCGTTGCCGACCGGGTTGAGGGAAAGCTTACTGTCACGCAGATGAAATAATCACTTAGATGTTCGGGTGGCGCGGTTGCCACCCGAACACTACTACCATCCGAGCGCGAACACTTTAATTGGCATCCAGATGCCCATGAGCATCATCATCAGGTTTTCAGTCAGAGAGATGAAACCCAGTGGCACATTGCTGTCACCGCCCACACAGGCACATTTAAGCTCGCGTTTATCGACATAGACCGCCTTAAAAACGCTTATAGCTCCCACCGTTCCAATGAACAGCGCAACCGGCGCCGACAGCCAAGTGAGAGCGCCAGTAACCATAAGGATACCAGCGAAAGCTTCCCCAAATGGATAGAGGTAGCCGTATCGGACCCAACGGCGAGCCAGTAGATCGTAATTCAGGAACATTGTAGAGAAGCTCTCGACATCCTGCAGCTTCTGCACGGCGAGAAAGCACATGGAAATGGCGATGAACCATTCCGCCGCGCGCAGCGTGAAGATGCTACCGAAGCTTGCCCAGCTGAGGCCGAGCGCTAAGAAAAACGCGACCGAGAAGATCGCAATGACTGGCCGATAACTGGTTTCGTCGCCTTCCGTATTGTCGTTGCCGAAGTGCACTCGCAAAGCCTCGTAACCACCGATCCGCTCACCGTCGATGAAAGTCTGTGGCGTGGTCTCGACGCTGTGCTGTTCCATGAAGGCATCGGTGTCCTCCCGGGTGGTGAGATGGTGGTCCTCGACCTCATACCCCTCCCTTTCAAGAAGATCCTTCGACTTCAGGCCATAGGGACAGAGATGACCCGGCATCACCATGCGATAGAGCTTCGCCGTGCTCGGAGTTGCCTGCTGGTCCATGTCAGCCCCCGCAGCTGTAGAAGCCGCGGTAGCCGGCGTAGAGACCGGCGTCGAGCTCCAGCGTCATCGTCGCCTCGACCGGCTTGCTGCCCACCGAGTCAAGCGCCGCTCCGTCCTCGGCGGCGGTGAGAAGGATCGCCAGACCCTCGGTGCCTAGTTCCCCGGCCGCACCTTGGTCGATCCGCACGAGGTCGCCGCTCAGCTTGACCAGCCCGACGGCCTCACCATTCACTTCGCCAAGTGCCAGAGAAGCCGGACTGCCAGTGGTGTAGTTGAAGGTGCAGGCCGCGCCATTGGGCAGAAGCTGAGCGATCTCCTCCTCGGTCAGGAAACCGGGATCGAGCACGGCTATGTTCGCGGTAGAAAGGGCTTCGTCGAGGTTCACGATGCGAGGGCTCACGGGTTTCTCAGGCTCGGATACGTCACCCGAGGCCTCCATCTCGTTGATGAGATAGCGCATTTCAGCGATTTCCTTGTCCTGCGCATAGATAATCTCGTCCGCCAGCTTGCGCACCCGGGGATCGGAGATGTTGGCCCTGCTCGACGTCATGATCGCGATCGAATGGTGCGGGATCATCGCGCGCATGAAACTGGTATCGCCAACCGTCGCCTGGCTGCGCACGAGCCAGAGCGACCCGGCGAAAGCGATGGCAGCTCCCGCGAAAATCGCCGTATTGATCGCCTTGCGTGAATACATCGAGAGCATGAAGGCCAGCATAATGAACGCCATCGTCGCGCCCATCAGCAGTGCCATGTAAGCCCGGGTTTCGGACCAGAAAACGTGGGAAATGAGGTAAGTATTCAAATACATAAGTCCGAACATTACAACCGTGGAGGTCGCAATCATGGCTGCAAATCTCCAATATGACATGTTGTACTCCTTCTGCTTTCACTGTCGTCGCGGACATAGCAACAACAACCATCCAGCGCTGGAGGGTTCCAGATTTTCCGGGCATTAAAGCGTTTCGAGATTAGTTTGAGACATATCCGGCGGCCTTGAAGTAGTTCCAGCACTCTTCTGGGTCGTAGAGATCGCAGATTTCTCGGATCGCCTCGAAGAGTTCGGTGAAGGTTCTTGCTCCGATCCGTCGCAAGTGGGCTTTCAGTTTCAAGAAGGCTTGTTCTATGGGATTCAAGTCGGGCGAGTATGGCGGCAGGTATAGAAACCAGCAGCCATGGTCGCGCAGGGCTTGTGCCGCCTCTTTGTTGCGATGTGTGGCCAGGTTGTCGAGGATGACCACGGTGCCGGGTGCGATTTCCTTGACGAGGACTTCTCGGATGTAGGCAGCGAAGGCCGGACCGTCCATTGCGCCCCTGATGACCCATGGCGCGATCAGCGCGTCGCTGGTCAGCCCCGCGATCAATGTTTGTGTTCCCCAATTTCCAAAAGGCGCGTCCATGGTCAGGCGTTCCCCTTGGGGTGCCCAGCCTCGGAGCCGGGTGAGGTTCGTCTTCACCGCTGTTTCGTCAATGAAAACCACGTGGTCTGGCATACGGGTGATGGCCGGAGAACGATAGGCGGCCCAGTCGTCGCGCCGGCGTCTTACCTTGGCGCGGCGGCGTTCGGTGGCCACCAGCGACTTTTTTTGTGCGTGAAGCCAAGGCGCTTCAGCAAACTGGCAACGGCTGAATGATGAACCGTGATCCCCTCGGCATCGGCAAGCGCATCGCGCAGCTCGAACAGGGTTATGTCAGGGTCTTGCGCCACCAACTCTCGGAAGAACTCAACATGGGGCGCCAACTTTCCGCCGCCACGTGGACGCCCCATCCGCGCAATGTGGACCGCGCCGGAGGCATGTATTTGCCGCCTCCAGCGTGCGCCAGTTGCCGCAGAAACCTGAAGACGGCGTGACGCCTCCCTGCCTGACAGCCCTTCTTCGATCAATCGCAAGAAACGATCTCGGAGTTCCTTTGGCAACGGTGCTGGCATGGTCCTGATCCTCCCACAAAGGGTGAATCACAAATCCGACCTCAGGGGAATCCCTCCGATTCAAACTTTGATCGAAAAGCTTTAAGTCATCTGAGGCTTCTAGTCCTTCCCTCTCGTAACCACGAGAAAGATGGTGGAGGCCGAGCAACTAATTAGGAGAAAGCCATTCAGGGCCTCGGCACCGGCCAGAAAACGCAGATGGTCCGTGGGATAGATATCGCCGAGGCCGAGGGACGAATAGTTGACCAGGGAAAAGTAGAAAACGTCCATAAACGTGTCGATGTTCTCCTGTTCAAAGCCGCCGATACCGATGAGTTCACCGAAACTGAAGCCGAGGGCATAAAGTCCGGCTTCAATGATGTGGGCAAGCGCAAGCGTATAAAGAGCAAAAAGGAGACGTGCGGACTGTGTGGACGGCGTCCCACGCGCCCGGTTCATCACAAGGGTCATCGCACGGACGTGCACCAGCCCGCTCGACCCGAATAGAACGACAACCAGAAGGATGGCCCAAACCACGTCTTCGGACCCAACTAAGTTGATTTGCGCCGGTCGTCCTCGTCGCGCCGTTTCATGGCCAGATCGGCCAGGATCGGGCAGTCCGGGCGATGATCTCCGGCACACTCCTCGACGAGATGCGCGAGTGTCGCTCGCATTTCCTTTAACTCGGCGATCTTGCCGTCGATTCGCTCAAGATGTTGCTTGGCGATCTCCTTCACCTCGGCGCTGGCACGTTTTTCGTCTTCGTAGAGCGCAAGAAGATTACGGCAATCTTCAATTGTGAAACCGAGCGCACGGGCGCGTCCCAGAAACGCCAGCTTGTGCGCGTCACTTTCACGGAACGTGCGATAACCGTTCGAACTGCGCAAGGGCTTGACCAGTCCGATATCTTCGTAATAGCGGATCGTCTTGGCGGGCAGCCCGGAAAGGTCGGCGACATCTCCGATATTCATTCCATGATCCTCCTTATTGAGCGGCGACAGGGGCAGGGGAAAGAGAATTCGCCCCTTCAGATTTCAAGCTGCTGGCTTCATCCATGGCCGGGCGGATCCGGCGCAAGCGCAGCGCGTTCGTCAGTACGAAGACCGAGCTCAGCGCCATTGCCCCGGCGGCCAGCACCGGCGACAGCAAAAGCCCGAAGGCCGGGTAGAGCACACCTGCCGCCACCGGGATCAGCGCGACATTGTAGCCGAAGGCCCAGAACAGGTTCTGGCGGATGTTGCGCATGGTCCGCCCGGACACATTGAGCGCGTTCACTACGCCGCGCAAATCACCCGACATCAGCACGACATCGGCAGATTCGATGGCAACATCGGTGCCGGTGCCAATGGCGATGCCTACATCCGCATGCGCCAGCGCGGGCGCGTCGTTGATGCCGTCCCCAACGAAGGCGATCTGTTGGCCGCCTTGCCGCAGTTCATCCAGCGCCGCCACCTTGCCATCGGGCAGGACGCCCGCGATCACGTGGTCGATGTCGATCTCCCGCGCGATGGCCTCGGCCGTTTCGCGCTTGTCGCCGGTGATCATCGCGACCTTCAGCCCGAGACCATGCAGCGCCTCGATGGCGGCGGCGCTGGCGGGCTTCACCGGGTCGGCCACGCCGATGACCGCCGCGACCTTTCCATCCACGGCCGCGAAAAGGGCCGTCCGGCCCTGCTCCGCGAGCCGGCGCTCGGTATCGGCCAGCGCCTCGATGCTCAGTTCCTCGCGGGTCATCAGGCGATCCGCGCCGACAAGCACGTCGTGCCCCGCGACCTTGGCGCGCACGCCGTAGCCGGTGATCGAGTCGCAGCTTTCGACGTCACGCCGTGCCGCGCCCTCGGCCTGAGCCGCGCGCATGATCGCCTCGGCAATGGGATGTTCGGACTGCGCCTCGACAGCCGCGACTAGCGCCAGAACCTCGGCCCGCTCAAATCCGTCGGCCAGAACGAGGTCGGTTAGTTCGGGGCGGCCCTCGGTCACGGTGCCGGTCTTGTCGAGCGCGACCATGTCCACGCCAGTCAGCTGTTGCAAAGCGTCGCCCTTGCGGAAGAGCACGCCCATTTCTGCGGCGCGCCCGGTGCCGACCATGATCGAAGTGGGCGTGGCCAGCCCCATCGCGCAGGGGCAGGCGATGATCAGCACCGACACGCCCGCCACCAGAGCGTAAGACAGCGCAGGCGACGGCCCCAACAGCAGCCAGACCAGCACAGCCAAGGCCGCCAAAGCCATGACCGCCGGCACGAACCAGAGCGTGATCCGGTCCACCATGCCCTGGATCGGCAGCTTGGCGCCCTGGGCTTGCTCGACCATGCGGATGATCTGCGCCAGCGTTGTGTCCGCCCCCACGCGGGTCGCGCGGAACCGGAAACTGCCCGTACCGTTGACGGTGCCGCCGGTCACCGGATCGCCCTCAGCCTTGACCACGGGGACCGGCTCACCGGTGATCATGCTCTCGTCGACATGCGCGCGGCCTTGCGTCACTTCGCCATCCACCGCGATGCGCTCACCCGGCCGCACGACGAGGGTGTCGCCCACGCGGATGCGCTCAATGGCCACGTCCTGCGCCTCGCCGTCCACCAGAACCCGCGCCGTGCGGGCCTGAAGGCCCAACAGCTTCTGGATCGCGGCCCCTGTACGCCCCTTGGCGCGCGCTTCCATCCAGCGGCCCAGCAGGATCAGCACCACAATGACCGCAGCAGCCTCGAAGTAAACGGCGCGAGCCGCCTCGGGCAGCACGGACGGCGCGAAAAGCGCGGTGATAGAATAGACATACGCGGCCCCGGTCCCCACCGCGACAAGGCTGTTCATGTCGGGCGCGCCTTTCACCAGAGCGGGGAACCCCTTGGTGTAAAATTGGAGACCGGGCCAGAAAAGCACGATGGTCGTCAGCACGAACTGGATCATCCAGCTGGCCTGATGGCCGATCGTGCGGCCGATCATCTCGTGCATGCCCGGCACGAGATGCGCCCCCATCTCAAGCAGGAACACGGGCAAGGCCAGCGCCGCTGCGAAAGCGGTCCGGCGGGCGAGCGCACGGGCCTCGCCTTCCTTGCGCGCGCCGCGATCCTCCGCAGTGCCGTCGTCGGCCAATTCGGCCGAATAGCCCGCCGCCTCGGCGGCCTTCAGAAGTTCGACCGGGTCGGTCGCGCCCTCGACATAGGTGACGGTCGCGGTTTCTGACGCGAGGTTGACATTGACCCCGCTCACCCCTGCCACTGCCGCGAGCGCCTTGTCGACGCGACCAACGCAGGAGGCGCAGGACATGGAAGAGACGTTCAGGCGCGCCGTTTGCGTTCGGGCGGGATAGCCGGCATGCTCCAGCGCCCCGATCACCTCGGGGATCCGGGCATCCGAGTTGATCCGGGCCTGCGCCGTTTCGGCGGCGAGGTTCACGTTCACCTCGTCGACCCCGGGTAATGCTAAAAGCGCACGCTCGACCCGACCGACGCAGGACGCGCAAGACATGTTTTGAACAGAAAAACGCAAATCTCTTGAGCCCGGCATGAACGTCTCCTTCATCTACTGAAAGATATCTAAGGCTTCCCCCCGCTGGAAGGTCAACAATGTCGGGATATTTTTTCGCCCTTGACCTTCCCATGCAGGAAGCAGGCATCTAATGCCGAGAACTGGAGAAAACAGATATGCGCAGCTTCAAGGTTCCGGATATGAGTTGCGGCCATTGCACCGCAACGATCGAAAAGGCGATCAAGGCGATAGACCCAACATCGTCCGTGACCTGCGATACGGGTACGCGGCAAGTCGAGGTTGATAGCGTGCTGAACGAGCACGTCCTGACGGAGGCGATCCGAAATGCCGGTTACGGTGTCACGGCTGCTTCGACGACCTGAAGATCACCGGTGCCGGGCAATTCTGGCGCCAGTTCTCCATCGTCGCATGAGGTTCATTCCCTTTCGCGGGCCTCATCGACCAAGGCTTCCAGTTGGTCTTGTTCGATCAAACCGGGAACCAGGTTGTCGCCGATCACGAAGGACGGTGTGCCGTTGAAACCCAACGCCTGCGCCAGCCGCATCGATTCGTCGATGTGCGCCTGGACTTCCGGCGCCTCCATGTCCGAACGCAGCTGGTCCACGTCAAGGCCGATTTCTTCGGCGATCCGCAGGACAGACGCCTCTTGCGCACGTTCCGCCATGCCCATCAACGCCCAGTGGAATTCCTCATACTTGTTCTGATTGCGTGCCGCCAAGGCCGCCTTCGCCGCAAAGACCGACCCGTCGCCGAGTATCGGCCATTCGCGAAAGACGAACCGCACATTCAGGTCCGCCTCGATCAAACCTTCAACCTCCGACATGGCCCTGCGGCAATAGGGACAGTTGTAGTCGAAAAACTCCACAACAGTGACGTCCCCGTCAGGATTGCCCAGCACCGGTGCGTTCGGATCCTGTTCCAAGAGCTGGCGTTGTTCCTTGAGCACGTCGGTCGTGGCCTCTGCCTGCGCGGTCGCTTCCTGCTGTTCGAGAAGCTGCACCGCTTCCATGATGATCTGGGGGTTTTCCAGAATCGCTTCCAAGGCCAGTTCCTTGACGCGTTCCTCGCTCAGCTCCTGTGCGAACGCGGAAAGCGGCAACAGGATGCTAATGGCGAGCACTGCCAGTCGAAGCGATTTCATTTTCAGTCTCCTCTTTTTTGCTGTTCCGCTTCGCTGCGGGCGGCCTGGACCTCCCGCTGACGGTCGGGCCATGTGGATTTGATGAAGGCGAGGATGTTCCAGATCTGCGCATCGGTCAGCTCATTGCCAAAACCGGGCATGCCGCTTTGGAAATCCACACCCTGCTTCGCGAGGGTCTTCTTTCCGCCGAGCTTGGTATAGTCGAACAGAATACTATCAGGATGATGCCAGGTGTGACCGGTTTCGTCATGCGGGGGTGCGGGCAGGATGCCATCCTCTCCGGCCGAGCGCCATCCGGCCTGTCCCTCGAGATCGGCGCCGTGGCAAGAGGCGCAATACTCCTGATAGAATTCTGCGCCCTCGGCGAGATCGACAGACTGCGGCGGTTCCGGCGTGGCGGAGGTGCCGGATGTCCCTCCCGCCATCATCCAGGCGCCGACTCCAGCCGCGCCGGCCATGAGCAGAAAGAGGATCAGCCAACGTCGCATCATGTCACCTTCATCCAGGTCATCATGCCCGAGGCCGCGTGGCTGAGCATGTGGCAGTGAAACAGCCAGTCGCCGGGATTGTCGGCCACGAAACCGATCGTGTGGGTCTGGCCGCCGAACATCAGGATCGTGTCGCGCAAGGGACCGAGCCCGCCATCCTCGCCGATCTCGCGGAAATGCAGCCCATGCAGGTGCATCGCGTGGGGAAAGGACGTGTCGTTGTAGATCTGCAGCTTGACCGTTTCGCCCTTCGCGACATCTACGAGCGGCGCATCGGTCATGCCGATCGTTCCATTGAACGACCAGAACTGGTTGGCGACCACCAACTCGCGAAAGCTTTTCTTCTCGCCATTCAGAAACGCGCTGTCGAGCGTGCCCATTGCGCCGCCCTGCATGTCGAGCCGCACGGTCCTGGCGTCATCGAGGCCGATCACCTCCATCCCCGGATTGGGTCGCAGCGCGTCCGGTGCATCCC
Organism: Roseovarius sp. THAF9; assembly: GCF_009363715.1. Taxonomy (NCBI): domain Bacteria; kingdom Pseudomonadati; phylum Pseudomonadota; class Alphaproteobacteria; order Rhodobacterales; family Roseobacteraceae; genus Roseovarius; species Roseovarius sp. THAF9. The sequence continues at coordinate 135,904 of NZ_CP045405.1, read as the reverse complement.
GGGAGCGTGGTCGAGGCCTTTCCAGTCACGGTGAAAGCCACCTGCGAGGCCGCCTCCTGATCGTCGAGGCGAACGAGATGGGCGGTTTCCTCGGGCGCGGCGGTCACGTCGACGATCAGATCGGCCCGCTGACCGGGGCCGAGGATCAGCGCCTCAGCGAGCGGCTCGGGCCGGGGCAGTGGCATGCCGTCCAGTGCAACCGTCCAGCCCTCCATGCCATGAAGCGACAGCACGAAAATCCTGGCGTTGGCCGCGTTGACGAGGCGCAGGCGCAGACGTTCGTGTTGGCGCACCTCCAGGGAAAGGTCGTGCCGGCCGTTGGTGGCGATGAAATTGCCGCGCCGCCCGGCATGGCCGCGGTCATGGCGCGAGGTGAAGTCCGGGACGATCTGCGCCATTTCGGGGTCGAGCAGCCAGTCATCAAGGATCAGTACCTCTTCCCGATCCAGGTCCGGCGGCTCGGATTCCTCGACGATCAACGCGCCATAGAGCCCGCGCGCCACCTGTTCGGTCGAGCGGTTATGAGCGTGATACCAGTAGGTTCCGGCATCCGGCGCGATGAAATCATAATCAAAGCTCTGCCCCGGCTCGACCGCGGGCTGGGTCAGCCCGGCAACACCATCCATCGCATTGTCTATGCGAACCCCGTGCCAATGCACCGTGCTTGCCTGGGGCAGTGCGTTCATGAAGCGGCGTTGCAGCCGCGCACCCTGCTGAAGACGCATTTGAGGGCCGGGCATCGCGCCGCCATAGCCCCAGATTTCGGTCTTGGGATAGCCTTCCGGCGCCAATTGAACGCTGGCCGTGCGGGCGTCCAGGGATTGAAACTCTGACGTTGCGGCATAAAGCCGCTTTGGAAGGGCAAGCGCCGCGGTGATAGCCGCCCCCTGCATGAGAAAATCGCGTCGCGTCGGCATGGAGAATCCTGTGTTTCAATCGCGGCAATTATGGCGCCGGCAATCAGATCTGAAAATCGGAAGATCAGGCCGGATAGTGAGAGTGGGCACCCGGAACCTGCCCAAGGCTCAGTTGATCCCGTTCTCCCTTTGCAATTCACGTACATAGCGTGCGATCAACTTGACGTCGCCATCGGTCAAACCTTCGACCGGTGGCATGTTTCCGAATTTCCAGTGATGCGCGCGCACACCGTTTTTCGCGGCCATCACGAACGCCATGTCGGAATGGTGGTTCGGTTCGTAGATCTTGTGCACGAGTGGTGGTGCGACCCCGTTCTGGCCTGCGGCGTTCTTGCCGTGACATTCCGCACATGTCGCCTCGTAGGCCCGCTTGCCCATCTGCGCCTGGTCCGAAAGCTCCGCCGGCAGCGAAACTTCGACCATGGGGGCGCCCGATTCCAGATCACTGGTGTCGGGAGGTACCATCGAATGGCCCATCCCCTGCTGGGGTTGCTGCGCGATTTTCCAGTAGACTACCGCGCCGCCCAACACGAAGAAGGCCAGAATGGCTAGAACTGTCTTGTTCATTTGATCCTTACTTCAGATAAGTTTGACTTGGGTGCCGATTGGAGTCCTGTCGAACACTTCGATGATATCTTCGTTGTGGAGACCGATGCAGCCGCTGGAGGATTTGCGACCGATCTTGCGCGTGTCGCCGGTCCCATGGATGCGGTAGTACTGCCAGGTCAGATGCATGGCGCGCACGCCCAGCGGGTTCTCGGGGCCGGGGGCGACATATGCCGGCAAAGACGGATCGCGCTCGCGCATCGACGGGGTGGGCACCAAATCCGGCGCATCGTCCTTGTAGACGATTCGCTATAGCCACGCCGCGTGAGTTCGTCGCCCTTAGGAACCGATGTGGGGTAGATGCGCATCTCCCCATCCGCGGTCCAGTGCTGAAGAACTCTGGTGTTGGTATCGGAAAGCAGAATTCCTTTGCCGAGCGCGTCAAAGTGATCCTGCCAGCGATGCAACCGGAATGACGAAATATTCCGGCGAACTGAGTCCGAACTCTTGGGCACGCAACACCGATGGTGCCGCAAGAGCAACGAGCCCTCCAACCGAAAAGAATAGAAAGCCTCGGCGTCTTATTGCCCTGGGGGTCTTGTCTTCCATCGTCCGTCTCCGCGCATTCGATCCTTGAATGGGACTCTTGAACCGCCTTCCCGCACTGGAAGATCAAGAATGGTCGGGATGAAAACTCCGTGAAATACGTAACGGTTTGTATCGCTCACCTCCCTGCAGGATAAGCCTTTAGCAGGGTTTCGAATTACGGGGTCTCGACATTATGAAAATGGCCAAATCACGAGTAGAGCTTTCCAATTCAAGTAACATGATGAACTTTGGGATATGAGTCTGCTGTGCGGTCACACTTGCGCCGGTTTTGTTTTATGCTGTGGCAGGTCGCGTATCTGTTGGTTTCTCGAGCAACACGTTCATACTCGCGCCTTTGGCATGATGTCTGGGAGGTCATTTCGGCGAAGCGGGAAAGGGCATGATGGCTTAGCCTTGGAGTTCTTGCTTGCGGCGCCGAAACTCATCTTGGACCTGTCCCGGAATTGTTCCGCTCCTTTGACTTGGTAATTTGCCACAAAGGAGAGACATCATGGCACAAAAAACCAACCCCGGAATTCCGCGCCGAGGCAGTGGGGATAGCTTTGACCAGCGGACTGCCGCGTAAACAAGTGGCCGCCGATTTTGGCGTAGGCTTCTCCACGTTGAGCCGCTGGATTCAGAAGGATCGGCGCAATCCAGAGAAACCAACGGTCCAGTCTGATCTCGAACGCGAGATCACGGAGCTGCGGAAAGAGAACCGCATGCTCCGGGAGGAGAGGGAGGTGTTAAAAAAGGCCACGGTGTTCTTTGCGGAGAGAAGCAAATGAGGTTTGCCTTCGTTGAAGAACACCGAAACGACATCCCGGTGAACCGCTTGTGTGAGATTATGGACGTCAGCCCGCGAGGCTACCGCGCCTGGCTGTCCCGCCCTGCCAGTCGGCAGCAACGCACCGACATGGTGTTGCTCGCCCACATCCGCGAACAGTTCCGCTTGTCTCTGGGCAGCTACGGCAGGCCCCGCATGACCGAAGAGCTGAAGGAGCTGGGGTTTGATGTCGGGCATCGCCGCATTGGCCGTTTGATGCGACAGAACCGCATTACGGTGAAGAGGAACAAGAAGTTCAAGGCTACGACCGACAGCAATCACAGCTTCAACATCACGCCGAACCTGCTGAACCGGGACTTCTATGCGGATCGCCCCAACCAGAAATGGGCGGGCGACATCAGCTATGTCTGGACGCAGGAGGGGTGGCTCTATCTGGCTGTCATCCTCGACCTGCATTCTCGACGTGTCATTGGTAGGGCCGTCAGCAGCCGGATGAAACGCGATCTGGCGATCCGGGCACTGAACATGGCGATTGCGATGCGGCGGCCACACAAGGGCTGCATCCACCATACGGATCGCGGCTGCCAATACTGCTCTCACGACTACCAGAAAATCCTGCGCCAGGACGGCTTCAAGGCATCTATGAGTGGGACCGGGAACTGCTACGACAACGCTGCCGTCGAAACCTTTTTCAAGACCATCAAGGCGGAACTGCTGTGGCAGCGGTCTTGGCGGACACGTCGCGATGCTGAGATGGCCATCTTCGAATACATCAACGGCTTCTACAATCCGCCTCGAAGGCACTCAGCATTGGGCTGGAAAAGCCCCTTGGCCTTCGAAGCAAAGGCTGCATAAGTGAGCAATCGGAGCGGCACGAAAGCGTGACAGGTCCATCTTCGTCGATCTCACCGCGTGCATAGCGTTCCTTGAGGATCTCCATCGCATCGCGAGTTTCGCCCAAACGGTTGCTGGTGAGCATACGGAAGAAGAATACGGTAACCGCGATAATCACCCCCCAGAAAAGGATCATGCCGAAACCTCCCAACCAACCATGACCATCTCCCCACATCATGTGTCCAAAAGTGTTATCAGCAATGCCGCCTGGATCCGCGAGGGCCGAGACTGTGCCCGCAAACAGAGCGATTACGCTGGATTTGACCGTCAAATAGGCATTCATGATATTGTCTTTTCTTGCTGGTTGGAACTTTGTGAAAACGGCAAATCGAGTCGCGCAAGAAGCCCGCCGTCCGGGTGGTTCTGCAAAATTATATCGCCGCCATGCGAGCGCAGGATGGTGCGTGCGATTGACAGGCCGAGACCGGTGCCACCCGTCTCGCGTGAGCGTGACGTCTCGACCCGAAAAAATGGTTCGAAAACCTCTTCTAGCTGCGTCTCCGGGATGCCGGGACCATGATCACGAACCCAGATCGATGCCCTGTCATACTCGCGGCTATACGTGACCTCGACATCGTCGCCGTAACGTACTGCATTTTCTATGACGTTCCGCAAAGCTCGGCGCATGGATTGAGGCCGAAGCCTCACCCGAAGCGGTGTGTCCGTTTCGAGTCGGAATGCGTTGAGCATGTCACACTTCAGCTCAGTGAGAAATTCCCCCAATTCTATTGTTTCAGGAGGTTCACTTATTGCCATGCCTCGAGCAAAAGCCAGTGTGCGCTCGACCATATCCTGCATTTCCTCGATGGATTTCACCAAGGCGTCACGCGTCTCTTCCTCATCCACCATCTCTGCGTGAACCCGCAAAGCGGTCAGTGGCGAACGCAAATCGTGACCCAGAGCGGCCATTATACGCGTCTTGTCAGCGACCGTGCGCACCAGTCTCTCCTGCATGTGATTGAAGGTATCCGTCAGTTCTCTGACTTCGCTTGGTCCCGCGACTGGGAGTGGCTTGTTTTCCTCTCCCCTGCCAAGCCTGTCTGCGGCTTGCGCCAAGCGCCTTAACGGCCAGGTCAGGCGAGCAAGCAAGTACCAAAAAGCAACACCAATCAGGAACGCCGCCGTGAAACCAAAGCTCACCGCAGAAAAGATTGGCCACTGTAGCGGCGGTCGCTGAAAGCGCGTATCGACATTCAGCCATGTGCCATCTTCAAGCGCGATAGACAGTGTCAATTCAAGCCCCGAGATCTTGTCATGCATCATCTGCTTGTGCTCTGCGGCCATCTCCGGCGGCACTGACCTCATTGGCGGGAATGCGCGCTCAACCTCATGCAATTCTACTCGGATTTCGCGACTGTCTTCAGCGCCGAACAATGACCTGACGCGCGCTTCGACAGCTCCTCCCGCGCGGTGATCAAGATGATCCACAGCCGCCTGCGGGTCGGTCCGAAACCGTGCCAGCGGCGAATCTGCGGCGCGAAGAATCGAGGCTCGCAAGTCCGTTGGGGCCTGTTCTAGTAGCATGGCCACATTCGCCGCGCGCCCAGCCGCCTCGGCTCCTATTGCAGCACGTATCGCGAGACTGCGCTCGTCCACAAACAGCCAAATGCTAATCGCCTGAGCCACGGCGAGGCTACCAATGATGAGCAACAGAAGCTGGACGCGTAAACTATCCAGACGCTTGCGGATCACTGCTGCACCTCGACATCCGTTGCAAGGCAATAGCCCCCGTTTCGAACCGTTGTGATGATCTTCGGACGACCCGGGTTGTACTCGATCTTCCGCCTGAGGCGGCTGATCTGGTTGTCAATTGTCCGGTCGAAAGCGGCCGGTGTTCGTCCGACTGCCAGGTCTAAAAGCTGTTCTCGGCTAATCACGATACGCGGGCGTTCGAGCAGGATCGTAAGAAGTTTGAACTCTGATGTCGTCAGTACGTCCTCGCGGCCGTCCTCTGCGAAAAGGCGGCGCGTATCGGTTTCGAGCGTCCAGTCCGCGAACCTAACCCTGCTCCCCGTAAGACTCCCGGCAAGTGCTTCCGGTTTCTGCGCGCGGCGCAGAATTGCCTTTATCCGCGCCAGTAGCTCGCGAGGATTGAAGGGCTTGGGCAAATAGTCATCCGCACCGACTTCGAGGCCGATGATGCGGTCCATTTCCTCGCCAAGCGCTGTCAACATGAGGATGGGGGCCAGCCCTTTGGTGGACAGACGACGACAGACCGATATCCCGTCTTCGCCCGGCATCATCACGTCAAGGACAATAAGGTCATAGCGGCCAATCTTGAGTAGACTATCCATCTGGGAAGCGTCGACCGCCGTCGTCACGCGCATGTCATTCTTTTCCAGGTATCGCGCAACCGCTTTGCGAATTTCGGCGCTGTCGTCGACCAGAAGTATGTGCGGAGAGTTTGTCATCTTTTGTAACTAAGCGATGAAAGGATCGCTGCCGAGAAAATTTGTCGCGAAACGTAACAAAGCCGCACTTTGCGACAGATTGATACACACGTGCCGTCAGCAGCGTTCCAAAACCAAGTCATACTTCATCGGCAAACAATGCATGTAGGACAAAAGGAAAAAGTGAATGGGACGTAAACTGGCACTGATTTTTTGTACAACTGTCGCGGTGTCTGCTGGTGGTATTGTCTTGGCAGACAACGGCTACGGTACCGGGCATCACGAACTGCCCAAGCGAGGTGATGCCACCCATTCGGGAGATACAATGAAAGGCCACTTTCGGCACATAGACCGCAATCAGGACGGCATGGTGTCGCGCGAGGAGGTTGAAGCCCACGATGAACGTGACAAATGGTTCAAGCGAAACGCCCTGCTCGGGGAGTTTGCTGATCCAGGATTTTAGTTGTGAAGAACTCTCACAAAAGGGCAGGGTGGCTTGCTGAACAAGAGCGTGATCGAATTCTGCTCTCGCAGGCTTAGCTTTTGATTGAAGGAAGCTATCTCAAGCAGCTGAGCCGCTACAAGTTTTTCAGAGTTGACTAAATTGGCCACGTCGTGACGGCCCTTATTTCCGGAGCGGCGTGGTGATTTGCTTCAGCCTAGACTGCCAGCAGGGCCGTTGTACATACCGCAGCGTTGCTTATGCTGATTTGGCACTAACTAATCAGCTCAACTGCTTTGTCAGTAATCTTGCATAGCGGTGGACCTAAAACTGCAGTGTCCGATTGGGCTGAAATCGCCAGAACCTATGGTATTTGAACGAATTGATTCCCACGCGCCCACCTGTTGCGCGGTCAATGCGTACCACAAGGTTACGCTCGCGTGCACTCGACCAGATTGCATCTTTATCCGCTGCAACGCCGTGCAGGTTTCCTCCAAGTTCAAACGAATCAAGAGTTTCACCACTGTCGGCATTTTCAATTGAAACCTTGCCGACGTCAGACTCGCTGATAATCAATTGACGGGCCTCGGCATCCAGCATCATGTGCTTGGGTGGACCTTGCAGTTTGAAGTTGCGCGTAACTATCCCGTCTTCAGGATCGAGTTCGCTGATCGCGTCATTCCCGGCGTTGGAAACGAAGAAATAGCCCTTCTTTGGCTAGGCGATTACATATTCCGGGATCGGACCCGTGGCGACGATCGCAGTAACCTCACCGTGTTCCAGGTCGATCAGCGAAACAGCATCGAGTCCAGGATGCGTCACCGCGGCGAAGCGTTCATCCGACGAAACCCCGACATGGTGTATTATGCCGGGAACTTCGACGCGACGCAGGATTTCATGACTGTCCGCGTCGACCAAGGTGATCAGGCTCGAAGTGGTCGGGCCGGCATCTTCTCTGCCTCCATGGTGAGCTACGTGATCCTCCTCAGAAACTTCGGAAGGCTTGGGCACCATGCCGACTTCGGTTTCCGTAAGACTACCGGCAACCAGGATGCCGCGGTTTGTTGCGCCTGCCAGTTCGTGAACGTTGTCGAGACCCTCGATGCGGCCAACAGCCTCAAAGGCTTCATTCAGATGAAGTACTGTTCCGAGTTCTCCTTCCGGAATTTACACATCGGCTATTGCAGCGCTGCTAGTGAGTACTGTTGCACCGATTGCCAGTAACGGCATTCTCATAGGGTCGCTCCTTGTTTGCGCATAGCTTTCCGTGTTGATTTCCGAAGCTACCCGAAACGGGAATCGATGAACTGCGTCGACTGTGCGTTCTCTACCGCGAGGCGAAGCACGGATGAAAGGAAAGCCATAGCCGTTGACGAAACTTAAGCTGACTGCGGCGCATATTGAGCGCCACAGTCGTGATCAAGCTACAGAGAATTTGACTTTCCTTTGTCAGCAACAGCGCCTGCTGTATAGCCTCATTGGCCTCGCTGCGGATTGTCAAAGCGCTCTTCGAACATGCTCTTGAATTCTGATGCAGCCTGCATATGGGCCTCCATCTCCGCGCGCGTGACCTTGCCGTCCTTGTTTTGATCGGCGTGATCGAAATGGCCGCGCATCGTATCGTTCATGTGGATATTGTTATCGCGGTCGGGCAGATCATGATGCCCGGTTATATATCCCGTGTCCGCGAGCGCTGCGCCGCCGAGAGCCGTAGCAAATGCGGTTGCGAGAATGAGCGTGGTGTTACGTTTCATTGAAAGCCTCCATTTTGGCGTGTTGCAGGACCAAAGTGGCAAATGCGACGTGTCTTGCAACAGGCTCCGGGCGCTGTCGTGTAACGGTCTGTCGCAAAAGCCGACCTGGTTACATTTGGTGACAGATTCCCTCGGTATCTGACGCTTGATCCTGTCGATCCTAGACAGGATGAACGTGAGCCGGTTCGATGAAAGGACTGCCTATGACACCAGTAGCGGCCCTGAAGGTTGTGCTTGCGATGGTGCTCTGGGTCTTGTGCTTTCCGGTCATCGTGGTCGGGCTCAAATACTCGCCTCATCTCACTTTTGCCGCCATGAGGGCGCTCCTCGCAGGCGGCGTGCTTACAGTTTTGGCGCTGATGTTAGGGCGACCATTTCCGCGAGGGCACCGGGTTTGGTTGACGCTAGCGGGAGCTGGCTTCGGTGCGACGAGTCTTGGCTTTCTTGGGATGTTTCATGCGGCAGAGTTTGCCTCACCGGGCTTTGCGACAGTAATAGCGAATACGCAACCTCTTCTGGCCGCTGTCCTCGCGGCGTTCTGGCTCGGGGAAAAGCTGTCCTTGATTGGTAGCATAGGCTTGTTTGCCGGATTTGCAGGGATCGTGCTAATTGCTCTGCCCGATTTTCTGGCTGATGGAAACGAGAGTTATGTTATAGGCGTTCTGTAAATCATTCTTGCAGCCGCTGGCGTTATGCTTAGCAACGTCCTGATAAAATCCATTGCAGGAAAGGTGGACACCCTTTCGGCAATGGGCGTGCAGATGCTGTTAGGTAGCGTACCACTCGTCATTGCGGCGATATCCATGGAGGAGCCAACTACAATTAACTGGGCGCCCGCATTCATCGCGTCGCTTCTCGTCCTGGCGATGGCAGGATCGGCACTTGTCTATTGGCTGTGGTTCTCAGCGCTTGAAACAGTTCCATTGAATCGGGCCATTGCCTTCAGTTTTCTCATTCCGGTTTTTGGACTGACCTTGGGTATCGTTGTCTATGGCGAGTGACTCTCTGTCTTACAAATTGTAGGCATCGTTATGATATTTTTGGGAATAGGGATGGTTCAGCGCGGAAAGGAAAGGACACTCAATGAGGTTTGAATACGCATTCTTCCGAAACAACCGAGAACCGGTCGTTCATCCGTCACCTTCGATGAACGAACTTGAGTGCCACGTTATGTTGAACTTAATGCAATTTGCTCGCATCTAAATGAAATGGAGGGATGAGATATGACGGAGCCAGACACAAAAACACGGGAACCTGCCCACGACCGCGACCCGGCCGAGATCGCGCTTGCAGAGGGTCGGCAAGCCTTTCTGGGATTTCTGGTGCGCCGTTTGGGCAACAAGGCGGATGCGGACGATGTTTTGCAGGAATTCTGCGTTCGGGTGCTGACGCGCAAAGACCAGCTGCGAGACGTGGAGCGAATGGATTCCTGGCTCTATGCCATCTTGCGATCGACGATGAACGATCATTTCCGTAAGTTGGCTCGCCGGGGGCGCCTCGCCGAAGCGTATGGCAGCGAACCCGAGGCATTGGCTGATGATGCCCCCGCACAGATGGCGCAATTTTGCCGTTGCCTGGATGGTCTGGTTCCGGCGCAGCGGGCAGCAGATGCAGAATTGATTCGTCGGGTCGACTTCGGAGAGGAGGACCGTGCCGCGGTCGCCTTCGACATGGGCCTGACCCGCAACGCGCTTGGCGTGCGTCTGCATCGTGCCCGCGCGGCCTTGCGCGATGCGCTGACGGGTCAATGTGGCAAGTGCTGCAAGACAGGTTGGGATGACTGCTACTGCACTCCGATCGGCTGCGAAAACCCCGAAGATGAGACCCACTGTGCTCCCAAGGACGCATCGAACTGATGCTAGGTGAATAGGCCCAGCTTGTAATGGATTCCGCCAGGAAGCGTCGACTTACGGGAAAGCCCAGGTCCGGGCGTCATGGCAGGGACACCAAAATGATCAGCGGAAAAAAATATATCGGATCAGGCAATCCATGAGCGCCTCGCCTCCTCAACGGAGTTGTTTAGTCTCGTTCACCGGATAGGCTGCGCTTGCGCGTCGCATTCGCACCATGCCGATGCTCCGGTTTCCCAAGAACTCTTTCGGAGGATCGAAAGTGACGGCCAGAGTCTGGTTGAAGCGGCCAGAATTTTGGGTCTCGGACCCAAGGACTGCGCCTACCTCCTTGCCGGATTACGTCGCGATATGGCGACCGAACTCGTGGTTCTGCTGCTAGATACCGAAAGACCGTCTCCTGTTGTCTCAAATGAGACCAACAATTCAAAGCTACGGAAGTAGCGGCCTGATAGCAGCAAAAACCAAACGAACAGTGCTGCGGCTAATGGCCGTCGTGAACTCGACCAACAGCAAGCGACGGGGAGCAAGATGTCCGATTTAAAAACAGGCAATTGATGTCCCAGACGCAAACGCTCGCGAGACTTTCTCTACTGTGCCACTGGCGCCACCGGAGTAGTGGCAACGGGCCCCGCCGTCTGGCATTGATCAATTCCGTGAATTCTTCGGCCGATATCATCAGCCAATCGACTAGTGTCGTCGATTTAACGGACGCTACTACAAGACCCGGGAGCGCGTTTGACTGGGCGGGAGATCCTGTCTTTATATAGCGGCGTTAGCCCGCGATGATCGCTAAGGCGCGAGCGGCAGTTTTGGATCAGCTCGTTGACCCGATTGACGACGTGAAGGACCCCCCACCGTCGACTAGGAGTTGACAGCGATTGATCAGAACAGATCGGCTCTGGAGGGCGGTCAAGGGTTAATCGTGGTTCGAACGTGCACCACCTATTTGGGGGTCTGCCGGTGGGTCAGCGTTGGAGAGTTCGGCGAGTGGTTTTGCGCGTGCCACTGATAGCAGTGCGATCAGTCGGGCTGAATTGGAAAAGGTCCCGTACCCCGAAATCTCGGCATTACGCCCTATAGCCTCGAGTCCGATTTGTTGCTGTTGATCGGAGCGACGTGACTGGCGGATGGGTCGCGGAATTCACCGAATTTCCTGTAATGGAATGTAGTAGTGGGCGTCTCCAATATGAAACCATGATTGAAGGAGACCAAGATGGCTCAGAAATCCATCCAAAACGATGAATCTCAAACCAAAACCGCAAAGTCCGGTGGGTGCTGTGGCGGCAGTTCCGTCAACACAGCTACCGAAGTCCAACCCAAGGCCAGATCGTCTGCTGCACCGTTGGGGAAATGCTGCTGCAGCAAAAATTGAGATCAGTTGCGACACGGCCTCGCTTAGCGAGAAGGACAGATCAGTAGCTGTTCAACATACGTCAAGAGAAAGGTTTCATAGCCATGATTATAATAAGCGTTTTTGCGGGTTCCTGTGCCCTGCTTTTCGTCCATTCGTACTACTCATGGCGAAATCGCGCGGTAGCTATCCCGGTTGTCCTCGAACGAGATCACACATCGGACGCCATTTTTGGGCGCACATTGTGACAAAACGATACAGGAAGCTTCGTGACAGCCCTTCGGCTGTGGGTGCAGTCATCGCCACAACGAGGCAGCTCTGAAAGGTTTGGAAGGAGAAATCATGTCAGATTTTAAATCGGTTCGTATCTATCCCCTAGGGATGGCCCTTGGGACTCTGCTGGCGATCAGCTTCGTGCTGTGCGTTATCTCCGGCCTGACATTCCCGACCGCCACCATGTATCAGGCCTGGCTACCACTTCTGCCCGGCGTGACTTGGATCAGCTGGCCAAGCGTCTTTCTGGGGCTGATCGAGAGCTTCGCCTATGGCTGGTAAATTGCCGTGATTTTCGTACCGGCGTTCAACTTCTTTTCGCGCAAGGCGAAGGCATGACAAACCAACAAGAGTACCCCCAAAAACCACCTTGTGGCCATCGTCCCTGCGCGTTGGGGGCGTCGGTTACATCGATCCAATAGTGACGAGCCAATTGCGAACAGGAAAGGAAGCAGGATGAACGTGACGAAATGCCGGGGCGGCAGGCAAAGAGAGGGTGACGAGAGCTATGACATGGTACCAGACGGCTATACCGGCACGGTCTATACCTGCTCGATGCACCCCGAAGTGCGTAGCGCCGAGGAAGGGAAATGTCCCAAATGCGGCATGTTCCTAGTGCCCGAAGGTGACGTTGGGCAGCAATGGCATCATGACCATTCTGGGCACGCCCATGCGCATGGCGCTGCAACTGTCGGGGTGAAGAACGGCGACTATGACACCGTGCCGGAGGGCTTCAACGGCACTGTCTATACGTGCCCGATGCATGCGCAGGTACGCCATCCTGGCCCCGGATCCTGTCCGATCTGCGGCATGGGGTTGGAGCCTGAAACAGTCAGCCTTGAGGATGATGGTCCGAATCCCGAGCTGGTCGACTTTACCCGTCGATTCTGGGCTGGTGTCGTGCTGACAATGCCCGTTCTCGTTTTAGCGATGGGTCCTTTCGTAGGTTTCACATATTTCATGGAGCAACTGGGCGAACGCCCTTCGCTCTGGCTGGAGTTGGCGCTCTCGACGCCCGTGATCCTTTGGTCGGGTTGGCCATTCTTTGTGCGCGGCTATCAGTCGTTCCGGACGATGAATCTCAACATGTTCAGCCTGATTTCGATGGGTGTAGGTGCGGCGTATATCTTCAGTATCGTTGCGGTCATCGCGCCGCAGATTTTCCCGACCGGGTTCCGCGATGAGAACGGCAATGTCGGCGTCTATTTCGAGGCCGCCGCCGTGATCGTAACGCTGGTTCTGCTGGGCCAGGTGATGGAATTGCGCGCCCGCGAAGGCACCGGCAAGGCGATCCGGGCCTTGCTGGACATGGCAGCCAAGACAGCGCTCGTGATCCGCCCTGACGGCACCGAAGAGGAAATCGAGCTGGACCAGGTGCAGCTGGGCGATCACATTCGCGTGCGCCCCGGCGACAAGGTTCCGGTCGATGGTGTGGTGGTCGAAGGCCGCTCCTCGGTGGACGAGTCGATGATTTCCGGAGAACCCGTCCCCGTCGAGAAGGTCGCGGGCGAACCCGTTACCGGGGCCACGATCAACGGCACCGGCAGCCTGGTCATCGAGGCCACGCGCATCGGGGCGGATACAATGCTTTCCCAGATCGTGCAGATGGTTGCCAACGCACAGCGCAGCCGTGCGCCGATCCAGAAATACGCCGATCAGGTCGCGGGGATGTTCGTGCCAGCGGTGATCGCCGTCGCAATCGTGTCATTCATCGTCTGGTCGATCTGGGGGCCTGATCCCGCAATGGCCTATGGCCTCGTCTCGGCTGTGGCGGTGCTGATCATCGCCTGTCCCTGTGCGCTTGGTCTTGCCACGCCGATGTCGATCATGACCGCCACGGGCACAGGTGCGCAGATGGGCGTACTGATCAAGAACGCCGAAGCGCTGGAGCGGTTTGAAAAGATCGACACGCTGATAGTGGACAAGACTGGTACGCTGACCGAAGGGAAGCCCAAACTGGTCGCGGTGCTGACCGAGGAAGGACATGACGAGGCCGAAGTCTTGCGCTTGGCCGCATCGCTGGAGCGCGGCTCAGAACACCCGTTGGCCGAGGCCATCGTGCGCGGGGCAGAGGAGCGCGGTGTCGATTTCACCAAGACCGAGGACTTCGAGGCGGTGACCGGCAAGGGCGTCAAAGGCCGCGTCGACGGCAAGTCGGTTGCGCTTGGCAATGCAGCACTGATCCACGACATGGGACTGGACAGCGGCGCGCTGGTCGACACCGCCAACGCGCGGCGCGACGAAGGCGAGACCGTAATGTTCATCGTACTGGATGGCACGATTGCCGGATTGGTCAGCGTCGCTGACCCGGTCAAGGAAACTACTCCCGCGGCCCTCAAGGCGCTACATGAACAAGGATTTCGGATCATCATGGCGACCGGCGACAACGAGCGCACCGCGCAGGCCGTCGCTAGCCGCCTCGGCATTGATGAGATTCGCGCTGATGTACTGCCCGAGGACAAAGCGCATATTATCCGCGAGCTGCAAAAACAGAGCCGAAAGGTCGCCATGGCCGGCGATGGGGTCAATGACGCCCCCGCACTTGCCCAGGCAGATGTCGGCATCGCGATGGGCACGGGAGCGGATGTGGCCATCGAAAGCGCGGGGTTCACATTGGTTAAGGGCAATCTCGACGGCATCGTGCGAGCCCGCAAACTGAGCCACGCCACGATGCGCAATATCCGCCAGAACCTGTTCTTCGCGCTGATCTACAACGCGTCGGGTGTGCCTATAGCAGCCGGTATCCTCTATCCGTTCTTTGGTATCCTGATCGGCCCAATTTTTGCCGCCTTCGCCATGAGCGCATCTTCGCTGTCGGTGGTGTTGAATGCTCTTCGGCTGCGGCGACTGAAGTTCTGAACCAATAATGGCAGACGATTTCTCCATTCAACAGTAACAGGATCAAAGCAGATGACTGAGCATGATGATAATCACGACAATCACGAAAACGGCTTTTGGAAATCTCGCACAGGCGTCTTTCTTCTGATTGCTCTCGGGATTGGTGCGTTCCTCCTCGCATTCGAACATCGCGTCCACATTTTTGGCGGTAATGGGTTTCTCGCGCTGCTTCTTCTCGGATGCGTCGTGATGCATCTCTTCATGCATGCTGGGCACGGGGGTCATGGCGGAGGCGATAAGTCATGATGCACGATCCCGGTTATGGGCTGTGGTTCTTTACCCTGCTGAATGCCGCCATTTTCATCATGTTTGCATTCAGCTTCTTCAAGCCGCAAACGGCGCGAGACTGGCGTAGTTTCGGAGCCTTCAGCGCATTTTTAGTGGCCCTGTTCACCGAAATGTATGGCTTTCCTCTCACGATTTATCTGCTGTCCGGTTGGTTGCAGAGCACTTACCCAGGGATTGACTGGTTTTCGCACGATGCCGGCCACCTTCCGGAAATGCTCTTCGGCTGGCAAGCCAACCCGCATTTCGGCCCTTTCCACATCCTAAGCTTCGTTCTGATCGGACTTGGGTTCTGGATGATCTCGGCCGCATGGCGAGTGCTTTACCAAGCCCAACGGAACGGCACGCTGGCTACCAGTGGTCCCTATGCGCGTGTCCGACATCCGCAATACGTGGGTTTCATCCTCGTTTTGACCGGCTTTCTGGTCCAGTGGCCAACATTGCTGACACTGGCGATGTATCCGGCGTTGTTCTGGATGTACGTGCGGCTTGCTCGCGCAGAGGAGCGGGAAACCCGGGCCGCGTTCGGAGACAGGTTCGACGCGTATGCCGCGCGAGTTCCCGCCTTCTTGCCAAACTTCACGCAGGCACATGACGCAACTCAATGACAAGACGGTAGTGGATCCCTGAACGACAATCCAACCGATAGGGAAGCACACAGTAATGGCGTGTCGTCATGGTTTCCAACCGCGTACACGATCCTTTTTCCTTAATCATCATTGTCGCAGGCCTGACCTGGATCATCCCCGCAGGACAATATGATCGTGCGATGAACGAAGAGGTCGGGCGTGAAGTTGCCGTGCCGGGAACCTACCAGACCGTCGATCCCAATCCGCAGGGCTTTGTCGAAGTCATGCTAGCTCCCGTGGCAGGATTCTATGACCCGGACAGTTATGCGGCGAACGCAATTGATGTAGCGCTGTTTGTGCTCCTGCTGGATGGGTTTCTTGGCGTAGT
Source organism: Roseovarius sp. THAF9 (assembly GCF_009363715.1). NCBI lineage: Bacteria > Pseudomonadati > Pseudomonadota > Alphaproteobacteria > Rhodobacterales > Roseobacteraceae > Roseovarius > Roseovarius sp. THAF9. The sequence continues at coordinate 119,969 of NZ_CP045405.1, read as the reverse complement.
CAACGCCACCAAAGCCATCGATACTGGCATCCAGACGGGCGATGGGCTGCATGAAAGGGCGCGAGATCTGGATGATACCGATCCTGATGTCGCTGTTCGCCTTGGGCGGCACGACCTACGGCATGGCATAGGAAAAACCGGCCTTTTATGCACTGCTGATCCCGGTTGTTGTCGCCGCGGGGTTTGATGCGGTCACCGGCGTCGCCATCATCCTGATCGGAGCTGGCATCGGCACCCTCGGCTCCACGATCACCCCTTTTACAACCGTCATCGCATCAAACGCGGCGGGGATACCCCTTACCCAGGGTATGGCATTGCGGCTAGTCATCCTGACCGGCAGACTCTTGACATGCATCGCCTACGTGATGCGCTACGCCGCTAAAGTAAAGGCCGATCCATCCCACTCGGTGGTCGCCAAGCAGCGCGATGCACATCGCCGGATATTCTTAAGCGCTGACGATGGCGAATTCACCGAACCGGAGCTGACCGGAACCCAGAAGCTGGTGCTGGTCCTGTTCTTCGCCACCTTCGCGGTGGTCAGGGCTTTGCTCAGGATCCGCGTGGATATTTCCGAGCTGACACCTGGCACGCAACTCACTGTCAAGTAGCGGGGAAAACCGGTGTTCATCCGCTATCGAACTGAAGAGGAAATTTCTGCGGCACGTTCCGAAAGTGTCGCCGACCTACCTGATGCGATCGCAAGAAACCCCAACTTCGACGGGGACGTGCCTGCGACCGATGAGCACCGGGCAGTTCCCGGCCGCGAAGAGTATTTGATCATGATTGGCGTTTGCACTCACTTGGGATGCGTTCCGCTTGGAAAAGGCTCCGGCGATTTTGGAGGTTGGTTTTGCCCTTGCCACGGCTCGCATTATGACCCCGCCGGGCGCATCAGAAAGGGACTCGCACCAGAGAACCTTCACATTCCGGACCTTTCGCTGTCGGATGACTTGATTCTCGTTTTGGGATAAACGGCGCGCAGCGTTTCATTGCATAGGTTCGAGCGGATCGAAACTTACACAGTCTCGGTTGTCTTCTGGTCGCGATCTCGCTGTTGCATGCGAAAAGCCCAACAGATCAATGCCAGTCCGGCAAAGATCATTGGAAGCGACAACGCCTGCCCCATCGTTAGTCCCCAGGTTCCGAAATGCAGGGCGTGTCCGATTGGGTTATCCTCACTCACGAATTGCAAATCCGGCTGCCTGAAGAACTCGACTAAGGCCCTGGACATGCCATAGCCCGCAAGAAACACTCCTGTCAGGGCACCGGGCCTTTTCAGCCATCCCTTTCGCCATGCCAGAACCAGCATAAGGATGCCCAGCACCACTCCTTCAAGCAACGCTTCGTAAAGCTGCGACGGGTGCCGCGCACATAGCCCCACCACGCCTGGGCAGGCTTGCGCGGCCTCTCCGGGGAAGATCACCGCCCATGGAACATCAGTCGGCCGTCCCCAGAGCTCGTTATTGGTGAAATTGGCGAGACGTCCGAGTAACAACCCGGGTGGCGTGGCCAGAGCCAAGATGTCCGCAGTTCCAAGAAACGACGCGCGCTGGCGGATACAGAAGACAAGCCCAGCGACCGTCACCCCGAGAAACCCACCATGGAAGGACATGCCGCCCTGCCAGACCATCAGGATTTCCAAAGGGTTTTTCAGGTAGTATTGCGGCTCGTAGAACAGGACAAAACCAAGACGCCCACCGATGATGACGCCGAGAATAATCCACGTGAGCAGTTCATCCAACTGCGCGGGTTTCATAGGTGGCCCAGCATCCGACCAGAGCGCAGGACGCCCGAAGGTCCGAACGCAAATTCGCCAACCTGTTACGATGCCGACGATGTACGCGAGCGCGTACCATCGGAGCGCGAGGTGAAAACCCCAAATATCAATCGAAAAGACTTCGTGGCCGATGTCTGGAAACGGAAGGGCGGCAGTTAGCATTGTCTATCGTCCTACATATGCGAGTGAGGCTCGGATTTATCCTCTTGTGGTGGACGATGGCGCAAGAATAGACCCACGAAGGCAAAGACAGCGACCATCATCCCGATCGAGACCAGCACGATCAACGGATCGCTCTGCCATTTCAGCGCGGTGAACGCCGCCAGCACGATGATGTCGAGCGCGATCGCGCCGAGCAGAATAGCCCCCACGGCACCAATCTCCTGTCGCAGGTGCCGAAACACGCCCCAGTGGATGATGATGTCCATCACCAGATAGAAGAACGCACCGAGCGAGGCGATCCGGCTGAGATCGAAGAACACCGCTAGGAAACTGGCGATTACCACGGTGTAGACCAAAGTATGGTCTCGGATCGCACCCGGCATGCCGAAGTGGCTGTGGGGGATCAGTTTCATGTCGGTCAGCATGGCAAGCATTCTAGAGACCGCGAAAATGCTCGCGATCAGTCCTGATGACGTGGCGACGATGGCCAATAGGACAGTCAGGTAGAAGCCCGTGCGGCCCAAGGTCGGCCCCGCGGCTTCAGCAAGGGCATAGTCTTTTGCAGCGATGATCTCTTCAAGGTTAAGACTGGAACCGACGGCGAAGGCGACGAGAAGATAAACGATAACGCAGATGCCGATGGACGCAACGATGGCCCGACCGATATTACGGTTCGGATTGTTCACTTCGGCACCGCTATTGGTGATCGTGGTGAACCCTTTGAAAGCCAGGATCGTAAGCGCAACGGAGGCCACGAAGCCGGTGATTTGCGTCGATTGCCCGTCCGTCGCCGCCTCGAACGAGATACCGCCTGCCCAGAGCGCCGCCGCCCCGAAAAGCGCGATACCTCCCACCTTTAGGATAGCCATGACGATCGAGAACAAGCCAACCGACCGGTTGCCGGCAGCGTTGATGAGATAGGCAAACACAATCAGACCCACACCGAGGGTAGAAACCAACCAGTTGGTCCGCTCGACGCCTAATCCCTCCAAAGAATATGTGGCGAAAGTCCGCGCAACGAGGCTTTCGTTGATGACCATCGATAGGGCCATGAGCAGCGCGGCCCCCGCGGCGACGGTCGTCGGGCCATAGGCCTTTTGCAGGATCACCGCGATGCCTCCCGCAGACGGGTAGGCGTTGGACATCTTGACGTAGGTATAGGCGCTGAACGCGGTGACGAGCGCGCCGGCGATGAAGGACAACGGGAAGAGTGGTCCGGCAAGCTGCGCGATCTGCCCGGTCAGTGCGAAGATACCGGCGCCGATCATCACGCCTGTCCCCATCGCAATCGCACCGGCGAGGCTGATGCTGTTCGCCTTGTATTCCGATTTCATCTAGACATTTTCCTTTCCGAATGCGCGTGCCTTCCCGGCAGAGAGCGTCTGCGGTCTGCGGTAATGGCCCCGCTTGCCATCCCCGGCGATGAGATTGGCGCCGGGCCAGTCGTAGAGGCACCAACTTTGGCGAAAGGCTTCCAGCAGTTCGGGCTCTGCGCGATGCCTCGCGACCGCCCGGGCGAATGTTTGCGGCGGACGATGTGTGAAATGCGTTTGCGGGTCGTCACCATCGCGAAAGACGCGCGCGGCATAGCCCGGGGCGCCGACCGGGTAGAAGAGAAACACTAGCAGTGCCCGGATCGTCCAGCGCAGCCTGCGCCCGGGATAGCGGCTGATGAGCCGCGCGGACAGCGACGACAGGCGCAGCATCCGGCGGTAGAGGTCCCAACCGACATCGGTGACGACCGCGTGCGCGCACCCCGTCTCGACCCCTGGGCGCCGCAGAGCGGTATCGGCGGCGACGGTGTAGATGTCAAGCTCCACCATCAGCCGGCTGCCGCCATCGGGCAGGGTCTGCAAACCGACAATCTCCCGCGTTTCTTCCGCTGCACGATCGAGCGTGACGAGAAAACGCTCGATGTCTTCAGGCGGCCAGCGCACCTCTTCGCCATCCGCAAGGTGCAATGCCCGATTGCCCAGTTGCCGGCGGCAAGTCCGCAACATCTCGCGGCGGATCAGCGCGCGAACGGCTCTCCAGTCCGGGGACGGGCGCGCGTCGGGCCTGGGGGTCGCGGTCATGAGCGTGCCTTCCTCCCGCGCTGCTCGCGGATCGCCACGGCGATAATGGGGGCCAGCGTCAGTGCCCCCAGCCCGACAGCGGCCCAGGCGGCTCGCCCGGGCTCCCCGCTCATCGCCTCGTTACCGAAATGCGCGAGAACGAAACTGGCGGGGATGATGCCGGCAAGCGTCGCTACAGCGAAACGCCAGAAATGCAGGCAGCTGAGACCGGCAGCGTAGCTGACGATGTCGAACGAGATAAACGGCATCAGCCGGCTGGCGAACACGGTCAGGGTCAGCGCGTTTTGCGATCCGAGCCAGCCCTTGTCCACCGTCTCGCCGAACCATCTGGTCAGCACATCGCGCCCTAGGAACCGTGCCAGAGCGAAGGCCGCCAGGGCGCCGAATTCGGCGCCGATGACGATGTAAATGGTGCCGATCGTATGTCCGTATGCGGCACCTGCCGCCAAGGCGATAGGTGCGCTTGGGATCGGCGTGGCGACGATGGCGATCGTCATGAGGGCGATGATGACGATCGGCCCCCATGCGCCGGCAGCGCTCACCCAGGCCGATATCCGCTCGCCGCTGAGGTCTTCCACGAAGCCTGACAAGGGCCCAAGGAACAGCGCCGCCGCAGCGGCCACGAGCGCGACCGCGAGGACGATTTTTGCGCCTGTTCCAACCGTGATGCCCTGTGCCACCTGACCGCCCTCACGGTAGATAAAGGATGAGGAGAAAACCGGCGGTCAGCAGATCGAAGACCACGCAGTAGGGAATGTACCATTTCGGCACCGGTGCACCGAAGGCGCCAATACGGTGCAGCAGGTCCCAGGCCGCATGCGCCGCCAGTCCCAGCGGCAACGCGAGCGGCGACCAGAGCAGACCAACAAGCGCCACAAACGCGTAGAAGGCAGCGGCCCCGAATTCCAACCAGAACAGCCGGGCCAAGCCAGAGGAGGCGCCGAAACCGATATAGGCGCCCCCTATCACGGCCAGTGTCAGGGCCGCGATTGCGACCGAGACCTGTTCGGGCACCCAAAGGTGAACGGGCGCAAATACGAGGAACAGCCCCGAACCGATGGCACTTGGACCCAGCGTATCTGTAGTGATCCAGCCGACTTGGCTTCTATCGTTCGACATCGAGCGGTGCGTCCTCGTATTTGGCGGGGTTGCGTCCGGGTCGCTACGACCCTAGGGCTTCCAGCTAATGGAAGCTCAAGACGTAATCGTAGAATCTCCATTTCACGCGGCGTCGACGGCCTGGCCCATCATCTCGCGCACTTCGACAGCGATCTCGTTAAGCTGACATTGCCATGCTGCGTCCGCTCTACCGCATGTGACCCGCGTGTCCCCGTCCACTCATCACGGTTTCGTTTCAAGTTTGGCTGTTAATCTCTCACGCTCCCTTTGGGAATTGCATAGTTTGAAGGTCGCCCGGGCTTGCAGCCGGGGCGACAAAATTTTCAGAACATTAGGCTCGTACCGAAGACGATCGAAAATGCATCAGTATCTTCACCATTTGCTTTGACGATGTCCTTCGTGTCGCCATAAGAGGCCTCGTAGTTAACGCCGACATAAGGAGAAAAAGCGCGGTCGATGACGTCATAGCTAAGCCGCGCTCCGATCTCCACTATAGCACCGCCAGCGCCGCGTTCGCGCGCCAGATCATCCTTCAGGGGCATATCAACTTCGATGCTCGGCGTGAAAATCAGGCGGTTGGTCAACAGTGCCTCATACTCTGCCTCGAAACGGAAGAATGGGTGATCAGACACGAAAAGATCGGCATCGATCTCGAACCACTGCGGCGCGAGGCCTTTGAGGCCGACCACACCAGCGTAGCGGTCAGGTGCCCCACCCGGCGTATCCGCATAAGCCCCCACTACGGCATCAAAGAAAGGCGAAACTGGAAACTGAAGTCGCGCCTGGTTTTCCAATTTTTCGAAATCATCCGATGTGAGGCCAAGCTCGGCTTCGCTTCTCCAGACGAATTTCAACTCATCCGATCCCGCGAGAGCATCAAAATCCCATACGAAGGCATCCTCACCATCCATCGCGCGATATTCGAACTGCTCCGCTTGGAAACCCCAGATAAGCGGCTCGGCGTATGTGACCTGAGCCCAGGGCAGAAAGAGGCCGGCAAGTCCGGCCAGTTTGAAACGTTTCATCTTGATTTTCCTTTTTTCTGACTGGTTCAGGCTGGGCGCCCTCTGACTACGACTTTGCGGAACATGCCACCGTCAGCGTGGTAAGAGAGGTGACAATGGAAAGCCCACTGTCCAGGGGCATCGACCTCGACCTCTATGTCGGTTGTCGTGCCGGGTTGGACGCTCACCGTGTGCTTGATGGGGTTACGCGCGCCCTGACCGGTATCGATGATCGACCACATCCCGTGCAGGTGCATTGGATGCGCCATCATTGTCTCATTGATGAAGCGGATGCGCACCCGTTCGCCATAATTCAGCACGATTGGGTCGGCATCCTCGTATTTTACTCCGTTGATCGACCAGATGTAACGCTCCATGTTGCCCGTCAGACGCAGTTCAATGGTGCGCGAGGCAGCGCGGTTCCGGTAAAGCGGCCGCGCAGCGCGCAGATCCGTGTAGGACAGGAACTTGCCGCCGTTATAGGCCTTGGGTGTCAGCCCGCTGCCTGGCGCATAGAATGGGTCGCCATTGCCTGACATATTCATGCCAGAGTGCTCCATGCCGTTCATGCCGGGCTTATTCATACCCTGCATTTTTGAGTGCTCCATTCCACTCATGGTCTGCATGCCACTTGCGTTCTGCATGACGTGGTCACCCATATCCATCCCCATCATGCCGCTCATGTCGGCCATTGTGAGCAATGGCTTGGACCTGAGCCGCGGCACGGCCCCGGCATAACCTTCTTTTGGCGATAGAGTCCCACGAACGAGCGCAGTGCGACCCATTGATTCGGCAATGATGCTATAAACTTTGTTTTCCCGCGGCTGGACGATGACGTCAAAAGTCTCCGCCACGGCAACACGCAGTTCATCCACCGTGACCGGCTTGACGTCGTTGCCGTCAGCCTGGACCACGCTCATCTTCAGGCCCGGGATACGCATGTCGAAATAGGTCATGGCCGAAGAATTGACTATTCGCAGGCGGACCTTCTCACCGGGCCGGAACAGCCCTGTCCAGTTTTGCGATGTGCTCCGCCCATTGATCAGAGCGGTAAATCCCTGCACATCCTCAATGTCCGTTGGCATCATCCGCATCCGCCCCCACATCCCGCGATCCTTTAGGGCTGCTTTCAGACTATCCTGGCGCGCGTCCTCGATCAGGGTTTGCAAGGTGCGTTGCGAGCGATTGTAGTAATCCGGCATCCTCTTGAGATTCCGCATAATCCGGCTGCCCGGATGCGGGTGCTTGTCGGCCAGTTGCACGACATAATCACGATCCGCCCGAATCCGTTCACCGTCGCGCGGCTCGATTATGATGGCCCCGTAGGCACCATCGGGTTCCTGAAAGCCCGAGTGGCTGTGGAACCAGTAAGTTCCCGCTTGCTGGATCGGAAACCGGTAGGTGAAGGTTTCACCCGGAGCGATACCGTTGAAGCTGATACCGGGGACGCCGTCCTGCTGGAAGGGCAGGATCAGCCCATGCCAATGAATTGAGGTGCTCTCGCGGAGGTTGTTGGTCACGTTTATGGTGACTTCCTCGCCTTCCTTGAACCGCAGGATCGTTGGAATCTGGCTCTTGTTGTAACCGACCCCCATTTTCCGAAAGTTCCCAGTGTCGATCCGAACCCGGTCGACAGTGATATCATAGGTCCCTTTCGATGTGATCTTTGGCGATCCGTGCGCGCGCAATGCCGTCGGCATGGCAAGCGCGGCAGCCGCAGTCAAACCGAACTGACGCCGGGACAGACCTTTTGCCAGATGTTCCGACGAACTGAGCGCTGTATCGGAAAGCGCGCACTGTTTTGCTTTGAAGAGTCGCATACTCTTCTCCTTTGCGATGATTGAGTCGAAGGTTCGCCCGATCACGGCAGACCTCGAGTAGCTTCTGAGAAGTGATCCCGCGAGTACCCGAGGTGTTTCAGGACCACCCGAACAGGGGAGCCCTTCACACGTTCACGCCGTTTCTTATTTGGACGAGACCGGAAACCTGAGCCGTAAGATGCAGGGATGAGAATCGAAGCGCGTTCAGACTCGCGGAGGGGGCGAAGACGCTTCCGGCTTCAAGCCTTCTGCGTCGACCGCGCGAGACCCATGATAAACGTGCACGACAAAGAGCTTCGGTTCGGGTAGTGCATGATCGGCGTTAGAAAAAGTGACGCAATGCACCATCATACCAGGGCAACCGGGGATAGTATCGTCCGACACAAGATGTGCGTCACAATCACGAACGTCCATCGCGGCAACGTGGCTCCAATCTTCTTGCGGCGAGCCAGCTTCAGGTCCGACAAACGGCATGGCCGCTACCATCAAGACGATGAGCGACAGAATATGAGCCATTCGTGTCAATCTGAAAAAACGCATACATCCCGAACCTTTCACAATTAAAAAAGCGCGATTGCCAACAAAGATCAAGGATACATTTCGTTACAAAAATTATGCTTCTAAAGCATTGGTTTTTCTTGACCTTCCAGCGCCGGAGCATAGCCTGCTCGATCAGGACCCACGCTTCAAAAGGCTGAATATGCTACTTTCACCAATGCTATTCTTTGAAAGGCACAGGTTTCATTCGGCCGCTAAGGCAGTCGCGGCGAGCCGCAAGTTTTTGCAAGCGCAGCCGGTGGAGAACATGCGGCAGGCGAAACCAGTCCGTCGCATAGATTTATCGTTCATACTGATCGACCGGGCTGCACAGGCGGTGGCTGGGTTCCACCTGAAGCCCAATGGCCGGAGGTCAGCATCGACATCCCCGTGGGCGCGATGCGCGCCTATGAGTTCGTCGCGGACCATCTGGGTGACTGGGCGATCCACTGTCACAAGTCACACCACACGATGAACGCCATGGGCCATGACGTGCCGACGTTCATCGGGGTCAACAAGAAGCCGCTGACGCAGAAGATCCGTCAGTTTCAGCCGGAATACATGCCTATGGGCACGAACGGGATGGGCGATATGGCGAAAATGGAAATGCCGCTGCCCGACAATACCATCCCGATGATGACGGGTTGGGGTCCTTACGGCCCCATCGAGATGGGCGGCATGTTTTCGGTCGTAAAGGTGCGGGACGGCATCGACGCGGACGATTACTCCGATCCCGGCTGGTACGAGAACCCCCCGGGCGAGATGGCCTACGAATGGACCGGCGAGTTGCCTGAATTCGCCTCCAACAACAGCCCCAGGACCATTCTCACACAGAAACCAGCCTCGAAGGGCTGAGCAGCCCTTCGTCATCTCTAACCAAACCAACCTACAGGAAAATGAAATGAAAAACCTTCTTCTGACATTAAGCCTCGCGATCGCGCTTTCCACACAGGCCTATGCTACAGGCACGCACGGCGGTGGACATGATGAAAACCAGCCTACCGAACAGACAGAAATGATGGTCGGCATGCCGGGTGACCCCGCCAAGGTGGATCGCACAATCGACGTCACTTTGCTCGAAAACGATGAGGGCCAGATGCTGATCGAGAGCGAAGAGATGACCATCAAGGAGGGTGAAACCATCCGCTTCAACATCACCAACAAGGGTGAGTTGGAGCATGAGTTCGTACTCGACACGGTCGAGCGCAATGCCGAGCACAAGATCGAAATGGCCAAGATGGACATGGAACACGACGATCCGAACCGTATCCGTCTCGATGCGGGCGCGTCGGGTGAGGTTGTCTGGACTTTCGCGAATTCTGGTACGTTCGAAGCAGCATGCCTGATCCCGGGCCACTACGAAGCCGGCATGCATCGTGAGGTAGCGGTCGGTGACCAGATAGCTCAGGCTGACGTGGAGTACACGAGCGGGACCATCAAGAAAATCGACGCGGAGGCCGGCAAAGTCACAATCATTCACGGCCCTCTCGTTAACCTTGATATGCCCGCGATGACCATGGTGTTCCGCGCTGACGAAGCAATGATGGCCAAGATGGCGGAGGGTCAGGAAATCGAGTTCGTTGCCGACCGGGTTGAGGGAAAGCTTACTGTCACGCAGATGAAGTGAAGATAGACAATGGGGCCGAGGCGAACACGCCCGGCCCCAACGATTTGAGGCAATAAAATCAAGCGCTACGGAGGTAGCCGAGCAATGTAGATATGCCGTTACTCGCGGGACATTTTCTTTAACCTCCGAGGTTTGGGAAGAAGGAGATGTTCATGACCAAGGACCAACGCAAGTTGAGGATACTTCGACATGCGGAGGAGATCGGTCACGTCGCGAGGACTTGCCGCTATTTCGGGATAGGTCGATCCAGCTTCTACCGTTGGCGTCAAGACGTCTTACGAAGCGCTCAGAGAGAAGCTATAATCAACAAACGGGATGTCCCACGAGTAACCGCACCTTACACCCTCCAACAGGCCGTTCTTCAGAGACAACCCGGATCAGGCCTGGTGCTTCACTCGGATCGCGGATCGCAATATCTGTCCATTCGCTATACCGAGTGACTCGCAGAGGCGGGGTAGAACCTTCCGTGGGAAGCGTTTGCGACAGTTATGACAATGCCCTGGCCGAGACGGCCAATGGCCTGTTCAATGCTGAGGTCATCCACCGACGCGGGCCATGGCGCAGTTTCGATGCAGTGGAATACGCGACCCTGTATTGGGTGAATTGGTTCAACAACCGTCGTCTTCTCGAACCCATCGTATACATTCCGCCAAGAGAGGTCGAAGCAAACTATTACGCGACCCTGGAAACATCAGACATGGCCGCGTAGCTAAGATCAATCAGCCTCCGGCAAACCCGGCGCGGCTCATATCACGCCTCCAAGAAAGTCGTGTGTTTACTGTTCTGCGGCAGGAGGAAGATCGAGGTTGCCAGGAGCGAGAAGACCAACTCGTAGACCTCCCATTTACGAGGAACGTCGATGACCGCAATCACCAGGCTTGCTGTAACGGCGAGCATTGCGTGACGTGTGCCGGGCACCGGGGCGGCAATGTGATTGGCGGCACGTTTGATCCAGCCGACGCGCAAGTAGAGCAGTGGCAGCACGGTAATGTAGACCAGCACGATTAACGTTAGGATCGGACCGAAGAGCGTCTTGGCGAGGTGGAAATCGCCCCAAGGCGTGGGCACAATCAGGTTGTGCAGGTTCGTTTCCTGCTGCTTATTCATCTCCTCGAAGGTCTCGCCGGTTTCCCAGCCGATTATACGTTGGCCCCAGGAAATCTCTTCGCCGGCGGCAAAGAAGAAGACAAGCGCATAGAACAGCGTGCAGGCGAAGGCGAGGCCCGCGCCGCGCGCCTTTAGCGACCGCGCGTTCATCACCAGGACGACGCTGGCCACGCAGAGAAAGAGAGCAGTGCTGTATTCCACCAAGCCGTCTTCACGCGCGTAGGTGAGCGAGAAATAGTCGGTGCTGTAGAAATAAATAACGACCGAAAGTAACAGCACGGCGGCGACAATGCCGAGCAGGATTTTGTCGATACGCAGGATTGTGGACAGAGTCATATAAGGCGTGCCTTTCTCAGCAGATTTGGCGCCGGAATATGCGAGGCGGGACCGCGCATCAAGCGCCAAGCTTTTTACTGAGTCGAACCTACGTTGGGCACAGGTGTGAAACCACATCTTGACGCTGGACTCACGATAGGTTGAAGCAATATCCAACCTTCGAAAAGTCATCGTTCACACGTAGTGGCCTTTCCAGTAGCTCTCGCTCGTGATTTGGATGCAAAATCAGGAGCAAGTTTACGAACACGTTTCTATCGAAGTACTTGAGCGTCTCGCCACTATCGCCCGTGACCGAATAGGCAAGATTGTATCACGCTGGAGAGCGGTGTTGAGGATTGCCACGCAGATATCCACTAAGTGCTCGGCATGCTTTGGGCAAATAACCCTTCCGAAAGTTCGGATCGTATCCTCGGAGCAACAGTCAAACAGCTCGCAGTTGTGAACACACGATCGTGTGTTCTACATATCGACGCAATGTGTTCGCAATTTCATGCAACGCAAACTAGTAGGGTACATCAAAATGAAAGGCTTTAGCAGGCGAGTGTTCGTATCTACCAGTGCAGCCAGCATGTTGGCTCCTACGATTGGTGCAGCAAGTCAACCCTCTTTTCCAGAGCGCTTTCTTCCTCAACTGGTAAACGCACGTCGGACGGATTGGCTGCCCGGAGATCTGCATTTAGTACCGGATGATTTTTTTTTGTATTTCATGCTCGAAGAAGGTATGGCGATCCGCTACGGAGTAGGAGTTGGACGCAAGGATTTGTACGAATCAGGCGTGTTCACAGTAGCGCGCAAAGCCAAATGGCCGTGGTGGCGGCCGACCAACGCCATGATCCAAAGAGAGCCGAATAAGTATGCACGATTTAGAAACGGTTTGAAGGGAGGACCGAATAATCCTCTCGGCGCGCGAGCGATCTATTTATACGATGATGACGGCCGAGACACCTATCTTCGAATCCATGGAACCAATGCACCAGAAACCATCGGGTCGGCCGTTTCAAACGGATGTGCCCGCCTCACCAATAAGCACGTAAAGGACCTGTACGATCGTGTTGCGATAGGTGCACGCGTTTATCTTTACCCCAAACTGAACGGCATTTGAAAAAGTCGTTTGCAACTTGAGGTCAGCGAAACGAAAGTACGCGGTGCATGTCTCACCCCGTGAGGTTTTGATACCCACATGAATGATGCAATCGTATCCTGTTCGCATGCAGAATTTGGACCAATTTTTCACGTCGAAGCCTACTTTCGCAAGGATCAACCAATCGCTAGCCTATCTGACCCTGACTAGAGGCTGTGGCTCGGAAATATGTTGAAAAGAGCTTCGTCAGCCCCTTGAGAAGTAATTGGATCAGCTGGTTTTTCACGCGACGAGGCTGGGTTAGTGGGAACCGTGTTCGCAGAACTTTTTTCTTGAACCTTTAGGAGCTTTAGGAGTTACGACGCAAATGTACCGAACTAGACCTTGGGAAGGTTGCTGACGATGCCTTATTCCTTACCTGGGTAAGTAGAGGCACGATAAGGATATATTTTATCCTTTAGTAAAATCTTGCGAAGGAAACAGAAAAATGCTGACGAGACGCCACTTCATCCAAACAACGACTGCGCTATTCTCGGCCTCAATCGGTCAGCCGCTCTTTGCCGATACGTGGCCAACAGAATCACAAAAGGCGGCTTGGGACAAGCAAGTCACACCGTTCGGCTACGAGCCAGCCACGACTAACCCATGGGGTCTGCATCCAAGGTTTTTGCCGCAGCGCGTCGTCGCGAAGCGCAATCTCGTGCCGGGCGACATCCACGTGGACGCAGTGGCGCGATACCTCTATCACATCGAAAAAGGTGGAACTGCAATGCGCTACGGCGTGGCCATTGCAAAGGGCGACCTTTATGAGCCGGGAACTTATACGATTAAGCGGAAGGTGAAATGGCCTCATTGGACGCCAACCAAAAACATGATTGAACGCAATCCGGAGTACGAGCAATACGCAGATGGTATGGAACCTGGCCCGACCAACGCACTTGGGTCACGTGCGCTTTATCTTTTTGTCGGCAGTAGGGATAGCTATCTACGTATCCATGGCACACCGTATCCAAAAAGCATCGGCGGTCGCGCAAGTTCTGGCTGCGTCCGGATGGTCATGGCTCACATCAACGAACTTTATCCCAACGTCAAGATAGGTTCGACAGCGTTTCTTTACTCGGCCGAGGATAGTGTGACAGCGCAAAGTTGAAGGCGTGCACTGAACTCGACGCATCCGCGACCCTCTGGACAAGCAAATCAAGACTGGAGAGACGTGCAGATTGGTCCGCCGCCGGCCGCGCGAAGAGGTACCAAAGTGGTCTCTACTGGTCCACTGTGCTGATACCAGTAGCACCCATCTTCCGGAAGTCGACGAGCCGACGTGAGATCCTGACCGGGTGCAGCAAGGGCCGCTACAGACGCGGGAACATTGCCAACCTTGTTCTGAGCGCCATCATCTGTCGGCGGCACCGCGCAGCCGGCGAGTACCAGAATTGCTGCAATGATAGGCGCTTGTCGTTTTTGCATTTTTAACCCGCTCTTTCTGATTTCATCGCGCCTTAGTGGTGCGGTGAACGTTCGGACGCTGCAATTTTCTGCATGAAACGTCCTATTCTAACTCTTGATGCTCTAGTTGCTTTAGGAGCTATAGCAATGTGGAATCAATGAATCCCGAGGTCAATCCATGTCTTTTGATGGCAACCGCAACGATCACAGCCACCGGAGTGATCAAAAGCAACCTCACGCAACAGGCAAATCCTGTTGCGATGCGAAAAGAGATGTTGCGTCGGCTGGGCTAGCGCCGTCCGGCGGAAGGAGCTTTCAGGTATCCGGGCTCGATTGCGCCGAAGAGGTGGCGATCCTGAACCGGGTTGTCGGGCCGAAAGTGGGCGGAACCGAACACCTGGCATTCGACGTTATCAACGGGCGAATGACCATCCTCGATAGCGCCAAGAGGATACCAGACGACGAGGTCACGCAGTTGGTCGCAACGACCGGCATGAGCGCGAAGCCTTGGGATGCCGACAACGCAGCAGAGGACCAGGCGGCGCATCTGGCACGTCAGAAGCGCTTTACCTCGTTGAGCGGCGGCTTCTGGGGGGCGGGATTCCTTTTTCACATGGTCGAGACCGGCATGGGTGGCGCGCTCGGGCTCTTTGCGGGCCATGGCGATGTGCCGATGCCCATGGCGGAAGCAGGGATCTTCGCCCTCGCGATTCTTTTCGGAGTTTGGCTTGTCGCGCCCAAGGCCTGGTCTTCGGCGCGGAGGCTTAGCCCCGACATGAACCTGCTCATGGTGCTGGCCGTCGCCGGCGCCATCAGCCTCGGAGAGTTTTTTGAGGCTGCGACGGTCGCCTTCTTTTTTTCGCTCTCTCTCTATCTTGAGAGCTGGAGCGTGGGGCGGGCGCGTAACGCGGTTTCCGCGCTCCTCGATCTGGCGCCGCCAACGGCGCGGGTCCTTTACGAAGACGGATCGGAATCCGACGTTCCGGCTGCGGCTGTGGCAGTCAATGCAAGGTTTATCGTGCGCGGCGGCGACCGTATCCCCCTCGACGGTGAGGTCGTGGACGGGGCAGGGGCCGTCGATCAGGCCCCAATTACTGGGGAAAGCGCGCTAGTACCCAAGGAACCCGGCGAAGAGGTCTATGCCGGCACGATCAACGGCGAGGGCACACTGACGGTGCGGGCGACGAAGGCCGCCTCGGATACGGTGCTCGCGAAAATCATTCGCATGGTAGGCGATGCCCATGCCCGCCGCGCGCCGGTCGAACAGTGGGTGGCCAAGTTCGCGCGCATCTACACACCAATCGTGATGGCTCTGGCGATCACCATCGCGCTGGTGCCACCACTCCTGCTCGGCGGCGCCTGGGACTACTGGTTCTACAATGCCCTGGTCCTTCTGGTCATCGCATGTCCTTGCGCGTTGGTCATTTCTACGCCGGTTTCCATCGTTGCGGCGCTGACCGCGTCGGCACGGGCGGGGGTGCTCATCAAGGGCGGCGCCTATGTCGAAGCGCCGGGGCGGACCACGGCACTGGCGATGGACAAGACCGGGACGATCACCATGGGAGAGCCTGAGGTGGCGGCGGTTCACCCACTGGTCGGTGTTTCCGCACGCGATCTCATGGCGCTGGCAGCAAGCCTGGAGGTGCGGTCTTCACACCCGCTGGCACGCGCCATACTCTCGCGCGCCAAAGCCGATGGTGTTTCCGTGTCTGCCGCAGAGGACACCCGCACCGTGCCCGGGCGCGGTCTGGAAGGACGCGCCGACGGGCGCGCTATCTGGCTCGGCTCGGATCGGTTCGCCGAAGAGAAAGGGTTCGGCAATGCCATTCCGGCGGATCTGCGGGATCAGATCGGGGAGACAGGGAGCACCCTCGTTGCCGTGGGTGACAAGGCCGGCGTGACCGGCGTACTGGAGCTTCGCGACCGCATCCGCCCAGATGCAAAGGGTATCGTTGCGCGCCTGCATGCGCAGGGTGTGGAGACCATCGTGATGTTGACGGGCGACAACGAACGCACCGCGCGCGCGGTGGCAGCCGAAGTCGGCATCGACGAGGTGCGCGCCGAACTTTTGCCGGAAGACAAGGTGACGGCCATTGAGGAACTCGTCGAAAGCCACGACATGGTAGCGATGATCGGCGACGGTGTGAATGACGCACCGGCCATGGCGCGTGCGCATTATGCCATCGCCATGGGCGCTGTCGGATCGGATGCCGCTATCGAGACGGCCGACATCGCGCTTATGACCGACGACATCGGCAAGGTACCTTGGCTTATTGGCCATTCGCGCCGGGCCATGACGATCATCCACCAGAATATCGGCATATCGCTGGCGACCAAGGCGCTGTTCGTCGGGCTGACCGCGTTCGGGATGGCCTCAATGTGGGGCGCCATTGCTGCGGATGTAGGCGTGTCTCTGCTTGTCGTGGCCAACGCGCTTCGGCTCCTGAACGGCCACCGGGTCGAAGCGGGGCCCTCGGGCGGTGAACCGATTGGCGAGCGGATGGCGAAGGGAGCACTCGCGCACGGTCATTGATCCGGCGGTTTCGGTAGGGTAACGTCTGACATCATCCAGACCTCGCAAAAGGGGCGTCGAGCAGTGATGAATACCAGAATTTCACGGCGGGTCTTGCTGTTGGGCGGTTTGGCCGCCTTCCTTTCAGGCTGTGCCAGCAAGTTCCGGTCGTACAACGGACCACAAGTGACCCGGTTACGCATGTACAAGGCGCAGCGGCTGTTAGTTCTTGACGGCGCGGATGACGTCTTGCGGACCTATCCCATCGGATTGGGCTTCGCGCCCGAAGGCCACAAGCAGTTTGAGGGGGACGGCCGCACGCCGGAGGGCTCCTACCTGATTGACCGGCGCAACCCAAACAGCCTCTTCCACCTCTCCATCGGCATTTCATATCCCAATGAAGCCGACATCGCGTTTGCAGAGGCGCAAGGAAAATCGCCGGGTGGCGACATCTTCATCCACGGGGGGCCCCGCAAGGGGATCGACCCGATGAACAAACGCGACTGGACCGCGGGCTGCATCTCCGTCACGGACCGGCAGATCGAGGATATCTACGCCATGGTCAGGGACGGGACACCGATCGACATCTATGCCTGAAGGTCAGGCAAAACGACGGCGCAGCGCGACGTTGATAGCTTCGATGGCGATGACCATGACGAAGACGGCAATCGTGACGCTGGCCGCCTTGTCATACTGGAAAGAGCGCACGTAGGTCTGGATGTAAAAGCCGATCCCGCCCGCGCCGACAATCCCGAGGATCAGCGACTCGCGCAGGTTCAACTCGAACCGGAAAATCGTGTCGCGGGCGACGACCGGCGCCATCTGCGGCCAGATCGCGTATCTGAGCCGCACGAGCGGCCCGGCGCCCGCGCTTTCCAGCGCGGCGATCGGCGCGCGGGACACGCCGTCGATCGCCTCGGCATAGAACTTGGCGAGCATCCCCGTTGCATGAAAGGCGACCGCGATGATGCCGGGCAGCGGCCCAAGCCCGACAGCGCCCACCATGAGCATGGCCACGAGGATCAGCGGAATCGCCCGTATGAAGGCAAGCAGCGTTCGGATCGACCGGAACACCGCAGACGATACCATCGTCTCGGACGCGAGAATGCCGAAGGGAACGGACAGGACCACAGCTCCGAGGGAGCCGAGGATCGCTATTCTCAGCGTTTCCGCGCTGCCCTTCTTGATCTCGGCCATCACCGTCGGGTCAGGTGGAAACATCCGACCGAGGAAATCGGCAATGCGCGGGCCAGCCGACATGAGACGCGACAACTCGACATCGGCCGTCGCGAAGGACCACAGGATCGCCGCGGCGATCAGACCACTCGTCGCAAAGCCGCCAAACCCGCGGAACGCCATCATGATACCGCCCTGAGGCCGATTCCTGGGATTGGCTCAACCTCCCGATAGAGTTCCGCTGTCGCATCCTCGTTCAACTCGGAGGTCGGCACATCAAAGGCGATCCGCCCGCAACGAATGCCAATGATACGCTGCGCAAAACGCCGCGCCAGGTCGGGTTGGTGAGACGCAAACAGCGCCGTCGCGCCGCGCGCTTGCGCCGCCCCGGTCAGCAGCGCCAGGATCTCACCTGCACGCGCAGGGTCGAGGTTGCTCACCGGTTCATCGGCCAGAACAAGCCGTGGTTCCTGCGCCAGACACCGCGCGATGGCGACGCGCTGCCGCTGCCCGCCGCTGAGGCTGTCGACCCTGCGATTGGCAAGATCAGCAATGCCGCAATCGGCAAGTGCCGTGCGCGCAATCTCCAGATCGTGCTTGGTCGGTGATCCCATCAGGGCCCGCAGCGGCGACATGCGCCCCAAGCGGCCATTCAGGACATTGCGCAGAACCGCGGACCGTTCGACTAGGGCGAATTCCTGAAAAACGAAACCGGTATCCGGGCGGCGCGCGCACATTGGCGGATGATCGGGATCAAGCGGTGCGCCCAAGATCGAAATCTGCCCGCACCAGCCAAACAGCCTGCCATCAAGCAGTGCCAGTAGGGTCGTCTTGCCCGCCCCGGACGGGCCGAGCAGAGCCACGCTTTCGCCCGTCGGAATATTAAGCGAAACCCGCTCCAGCGCCGGGACGTCCGCGCCCGTATGGGCAAAACTCAGGTCGTCGATTTGGATAGCAGTGCTCATTCCAACAGCCCGTATCGCCGCGCCATGTCGCGCACGCCGTCATAGGCGGCGCCGTCGGCCCTGACATAGCCGTCCGGTCCATAAAGATAGCGTAGCTTGTTGCGGTGCTCCGGCTCATTGAGCCGCAGCATTGCGTCAACAAAACGGTCCCGCAGAGCGGCGTCGAGCCCCGGGCGAGCGATCACCAAATGGCTCGGGATCGGTGCGCTTTCCGCGATCCAAGTTACCTCCGCCTGTTGCTGCGGTGTCAGAAGCAGGTCGGCATACTGGCTGGCGCCCGCGGCATCGACCAGGCCTTCGGCCATTGCCTGCATGGCTTGTTGGTAGCCCCCCGCGAAAAAGACACGGCCGAAAAATTCCTCCGCTGCGCTAGGACCTTTAACCACCCCGGCCTCTACGAATTCGGCGAGCGGATAGAGATAGCCCGATTCCGAGATCGGATCGGCAAAGGCGATGTCGCGTCCGCGCAGGTCTACGAGCGCGCCGATACCGCTGTCGCGCCGCACGAAAATGCGGCCTGTATAACTCGGTGCGTCGCGGTAGACCTCGGACAGGAGCGGCTCGGCACCGATTTCGGCCTCGGCCAGAACGAAGGGCAGGGCGCCCATGAAGGAGATATCCGCGTCGCCGTTTCGCAGCGCCTCGACCGCCGCTGCGTGGTCGATGGTAACGAACCCCTCGACCGAGACACCGATCTCACTGGCCAGCCAGCCGGTGATGGCCTCGATATCGCCAAGCAGCTTCTCCGGGTTCTCCTGCGGGATGAAAGCCAGCCGCAACGCAGTGTCCTGCGCGGCGAGAGGTGTCGCCAACGACACCGCGCCCGCGCCGACCAAGGTCAGTATCGTTCTACGGGTCAGTTGAACTGGCATCAGAATGCCCTCTCTTCGATTGCGGCGGCTTCGGACTTGAACGCGGTCCAGCTTGCTTCGGCAGCCGCCCAGTCATCGGCACGGACGGCGGCGCCGACCGCGGCCAGCCGCTCAGCCAACGCGTAGACCTCGGGCCGCGCAGCAAGGTTCGACATGGTGCTGGCGTCCGCCGAGAGGTCCGCGGCCACGGTGTCAGTCAGCAGCAGGATGTGCTCTGCGTCCCGCCGCGGCAGTAGCGTGTCGAGTGTCGAGGCGAAGGTCGTCAATTCGGCGAATGCCAGCCGGAAAGCGGTATTCTCGGTGTCGAACGCCTCGTAGGGTTCGTCCGCCGCACCCACGGTCTCGAGATAGGCGGTCAGGGACGCGCGGTCTTCCCCGGTCAGCCCGAGCGCTTTCGTTTCGTCGAACCAGTCCACGACAGCGGCCAGCGTCGGCAGAGATCCGTCATGGAAGTAGGGCGCGGTATAGGCCGTGCCGAGCAGCGTGGGCGTGTCCAGCGCACCGGCACGGGCACCTTCATAGGCTGGCGCAACGGAGCCTATGTCGTGGGCCTGCCGGTCGAGGAAGTTCGCATCTGGCACATGGCAGCTGGCGCAGGAGCGATCGCCGAGCCCGGCAAAGGGCGTGTTGAAGATCTCCTCGCCACGCCGGGCGACTTCCGGGGCCGCGTCGGTCAGGCGGCCATCACTCGTCAGCATGGAATTCGGCAGGAAGTCGAACTCGAGCATGTAGGCGACGAGAGCGTCCAGCATGAAGGGCGTCGGTTCATCCCCGCCGAACTCGTTGACGATCACGTTGCGGGTGAAATCGCGCAGGGAGGCGAAACGGCCATCGCGGCCGTAGGGACCTGTAAAACGCAAGCCGCGCAGGCTCGGAATGTCGAGCGGGTCGTCGCGCCGGTCGTTGAAGATCGGGTTGAAAAAGGCGCCGTCGACGTCGATCGCGCCTGGCTGGTGGCTTGCGCCCGGAACGAAAAGCCGCTGGTTGATGTCCGAGCGGTTGTGACACGTCGAGCAGGTGATCCCGAGATCGCGCGCGGGGCTTCCGAAGATCTGCGCGCTGTCGAACAGCATGTCGCCGAAAGCGACGAGCGGCAGGTCGGTCTCGTCGATGTCCTGCTCCTCAAAATTGAGGACGAGCAGTGGCAACGGGTCCTGATCGAAGATGTCGGAGCCCGGTGGCAGGCTTGGCGGCACCTCGATGGCGCGACCGCTGAGCACGGCGGTTTCCGGCAGGGCGCTTAACGCCCGACGCGGAGCGAAGCTGTCCAAAAGATAGTTTTCCGCAAGATAGCTGGAGATCACTGTGCGCGCCGCTTCCATGGTCTCGCGATCCGCAGATGTTGAGCCTGCGCCAAGTACGCCAGAGAACCCGGTGCTGCTATTGAGCTCCAGCCAAGCCAGGCCGATCCGTCTCGCAGCCTCCGAATCGGCGGCCGCGACGCCGTCCTCGAACGCGCGGTAGAGTTCGCGTGCCGTTCGTACGGCCTGCTGTGCTGTCGCCGATTCTTCGGCCGCGAGAGACCGGTCCAGTTCCTCTTCGATCCTGAGCGCGATGAGCCGCGTCGCCTCGGCAAAAACCGCCTGCCGGTCTTCGCGCATCATGGCGTCCATGAGAGCGTCAGGCTCGATTTTGCTTTCGCGGTCCAGCCACGCCAGCGCTCCGACAGAGAATTCCGAACCCCGGTAGGGTTCCGTCCAGGCGGTCCTGATGTCGTCCCAGGGCAGAGGCGCGAGGTTTCCAAGAAAGAGCGTCAGCCGATAGGCCGCTGCGTCGGGAAGCCAGGGCGCCTCCTTGGCCGGCGTCGCCGCGACAGGTCCGGACAGGAGGAGCGCACTTGCGAGTGTGGCGAGCAGCACTCTCATAATATTTAGCATCACCACGGTCTCCAAGGCAAAAGTTAGACATGGCTAAGTTTTCTACCCGAAGCAAACAAGTTGTCAATCCCGCTGTTTCGCCGCACAGTCCCAAGTATGACAAAGTTGCAATCACAAGAACGTGAAACGTTCGAAATTGTAGAAAGGGCTCCCGAATCACAGGCTGAGGGTTTCGCGACCGTGCGTCAGGCGCATGAGAGTGAAATGGCAGAAGATTACGTTGAACTGATTGCGGAACTGATCGAGTCGCGCGGTGAGGCAAGGCCGGTGGAAATTGCCGAACGGTTTGGAGTAAAGCCGCCGACCGTGACCAAGAACATATCGCGGCTCAAGGCTGCTGGCCTGGTGCGGCGGGAACCTTATCGCGCGATATTCCTCACCGATGCCGGGCAGGAGTTGGCCGAAGCCTGCCGTCGACGCCACAGGATCGTAGTCGCGTTTCTCCTGAGCCTCGGGATCGACGAGGAGACCGCGGAACGCGATGCGGAGGGTATTGAACACCACGTCAGCGAGACAACGCTGAAAGCATTCGAACAAGCGCTCGTGCCTTCCCAGAGTGATACTTAACGCCTCAATAGGTTCTGCGCGAAAATGAAACAACAACCTCAAAAATATTACACCAAAGATCGAGTTACGATCGCTGCAAGCGAAAACTTACGACCAACAACTCATATTACAGTGATCTGCAACTGGGACGGTGCGATAGCGACAGAGCTATGCGGAGGCTTGGCCGGCGGCTGATCATTGGCCGATCATCACCTCAGGCTCTGACAGGGCGGGCACACAAATTGCCACATACTTGTGTCTTGCGTTGCGTCTTCCAATCGATCAAAAGACCATCGCGACCATGACCATTCAGAAACTCGAAGCCAATGCCTTGCCAAGCGACACTTTGGCCTATGGCAGTATCGTTCTGCTTGGCGCGGCTCTCTGGGCGCTAACCACCTACTTTCCGGCGCAGATGCCGGCGATCCTGCCCTATCAATTCTCGTGGCTGATCTATCTCGCGGTGACGCTGTCGGGGCTCTGGTTCGCGCGCGGGCTCCGGCGGACCGCGCCGGGAGACCGCGTGAGCCGATTGCGGCAGGCGGCTTTCTGGACGGGGTTGGTGTTGTTGTGGGGCGTTACGCAGACCGGGTTCGAATATCTCGCACAGCGCATGTTCTTCACTAATCGGTTGCAGCACGTCGCCATGCATCATGTAGGCCCGGTCCTGCTGGCGCTCAGCGCGGGTGGCCCGGTGCTGCTGGCGGGAGCGCCGGAATGGTTGCGCGCGCTCTGTGCCAGCCGCTTGGTGATTGTTATCTATCGCACGATCCAGCAGCCCGTCATAGCGGTGATACTCTTCGTCGGACTGTTCTGGTTCTGGCTGATCCCGCCGGTGCATTTCGCCGCCATGCTTGACCCGGTGCTCTACCAGGTGATGAACTGGTCGATGGCGGTGGACGGCATCTTGTTCTGGGCGCTGGTACTGGACACTCGGCCCGCGCCGCCCGCGTGGTTGCGTTTCGGCTGGCGCGCTGCGCTGGCCGTGGGCGTCATGTTTCCGCAGATCATTCTAGGCGCGCTCATCTCCTTCGCCACGGTGGACTTGTTTCCCTATTACGCATTCTGCGGGCGGTATTTCCCTTCGATCTCTGCGGTAACGGATCAGCAGATCGGCGGCATCGTCATCTGGATTCCTCCCGCGATGATGAGCGTTCTGGGCCTCTTGGTGGTGGTGCGAAATATGCGCGCCGCCAACGCAGACCTTTAGCCTTCAGGCGCTCATCACGCGGCGGATGTCGCCGGTGGCCCCAGCGATGTCGGCCTGTAGCGTATCGAAACCGGGCCATATGACGCGCGCGTCGCCTTGCGCATCGAAAACATAGACAGACTTGCCGTGCGATACATCATAGGTCAAGTCGTCCGGCTGATGTGGTTCGATCTTGTAGGTGACTTTGAGGCGCCGGGCAAGACGGGCCAGTTGGTTGGGCGTGCCGATCAGCCCGTCAACGCACGGCGTGAAGGCGGCGGCGTATTCCGTCATCACCTCGGGCGTATCGCGCTCGGGGTCCACTGTAACGAAGAGTATCGACAGTTTCGCGGCGTCCTCGCCCAGCTGATCGACCACAGCGGACAGGTTGGAGAGTGTCATCGGGCAGATATCGGGGCAGAAGCTAAAGCCAAAGAACAGCGCGACGACCTGTCCTTCGTAATCGGCCTGTGTCACGCGCGTCCCGTCCTGAGCCCGGGTCATGGTGAAAGACAGGTCGGGTAAAAGCCCGCTTACATCCTCGCCATACCATCCAGCCTCGTTACAGGCGGCCAGCGGCACGACCAGTCCTGCGGACCCCATGCGCCGGAGCAGCGCTCGGCGGGTCATCGTCGCGTCAGTACGGGCCATATTTTACCAATATCGCCACGCCAAAGGCCGTTGCGAAAAAGAGACCGGCAACGCACAGCAAAATCCAGAGCACCATTCGATTGCTCGATCTGGTCGTTCGCTTGACATCGCTCGCCGTAGGGTCCGACGTCTCGGTTGCTTCGGTCCCCTCATCCATACCGGTTTGCTATATCATTTCGGCGCGTATCACAACGTGCCAAGCCGCAAGCGGGATGCGACAAGGTGCCTCGTGAACAGTTCTCGTCATGCCTGCGCATTGCGTGCTGGCGGGATGGCAACGATCACAGTGCATACACAATCGTCACCACCGTTATCATGACGATCAAGAACATGACCAACGCGCCTAGGGCGAGCGTCCGGCCCATGTCACGATTTGGCTTTGCAACCTTCAGACGCAACTCTTCGGCCGTTTCCGGAAATTCGAGCGCGGCGGAGTTCGAGGCGCGCGTCAGTTCGTATCGCGCATCCCAGCGACGCACTTCCGCAGCGTTCCAGCCGTTCATGACCAGAATGATCGCGGCGATCATCACCATCGAGGATGGGACCCAGATCACGTAGCCACCAATCGTTTCATCGGATAAAGTTGCAGATAAGCCGGTGCCTGTCGTTTGGTAGGAGGCATAAAGGGCCACCTCCTTAAGTGTCGTGAGGGAACCCAGAAAAATGTTTGAAACAATCACCACAAAACCGGAGATCAGCCTCGCTCCGCGTCGCGCACCGGCAGGGGGATCCCTCCAGTCGAAAAGCATGCCGAAATACCAGATCCCTGCCAGCACCATCGCCAGATGTGCGAGCAGCTCGACCGCCGCGATGCGCTGCGCAAGTCCGTAAAGGACCGGTATCTGCCAGACGAAGAGCGAAGCGATGAGCAAGGCAGTGGCGGTTGCCGGATGCGCCATGAACCGCACGAACCAGGCGTTCGCCAGCGCGCCGAGGTATCGACGCCACCGACTTTCCAAACCGGCTTGCAGGATGCGCCACGGCTGCGAAACAGCGATGAGCAGTGGTCCTGCAAGGCGAAGGAGAAGATGTTCCACCTGGTGCACCGAAAAGAGGCTGTGCCCCAATGAAGCCAGAGACGCATTCGTGGCCACGAAAATGCAGGTCAAGCCAGCGAAGAACATAGCCTGCCGCCAAAGAGAAACCGTCCCGCGAATACGAGCGGATCGCGCGAGGCCGCGCATGTAGTACCATGCGGCCAAGCTGACGGAAACAAGGGACACTGGCGAAATCGCATATCCAAACGGGTCGAAAAGGAGGAAATATGTGATTATCGGCTCCTCCCTTGTTTTACTGCCCGGCTGTAGGCGGATAAGGGTGAAAGTCGCGAAGTTCCTACTGCGCCACCCCGGGCCAAAGATAGATCGGTTGACATCACGAGGTATTTGCTCTGCATCCACCTAGGAAACAGGTTGTCGTAGAAACGTGACAGCGGATGGCCGGACTGACCGGCAGGCGTGATGAAATAGGAGAGGCTTTCATCCGAAAACGACATGACTGCCTGAAAATTAGTGCCGACGCTGGAGGCGACCGGGCGGTCATTGTCAGAAGCGATCAGTGTATAAGGGTCACCCGAGTATGGCGCTTCGAGAGACAACAAATCGCTGATAATCCCGTTCGACTGGATTGGCGACCACTGCATATTCAGTGTGTGTTCCGCGCCCCAGAACCAGACTGAAGGATCGCTTCCGTACCGGTCAACAAGCTTGGCAATGGCATCATCCAGAGCTGCACGAGCCTGATCCTGGCAGGTCTCAATGCGGGCGGACGGGCGGATGTCGCACCAGATTGCGCTCCCTCTTCGATCTGAAAGGACCGCGGATAGGAAATCAGGATTCGGTCTGGTCCAGACCGCAGTTGCAGATGGAAACTCATCTTGAAGTATGCGTCTTTGCAAAGCACGTACCCATGTCCAGAACACGAGCGGTTCCAGTGAGTAGCGACCCATCTCGCCATTCCATTGAGAAAGCTCGTCCAAAACTTCTTCGCGAAGCTTTCCGACTTTGTTCTCCTTGATGTCGCTTGCGGAACTCACGAACCAGAGCTCTTTTGCCATCAGCGGAAGAAGGGTACGCGCGACAGCGCTGACCGTGTCGCGTTGAACCGCAATCGCGCTCTCGACAGTGAATACGGGCCGGCGATCATCGAGAACTGCAAGTCTGGCGTCTTGAAATGATCCAGGACGCTTGACCTCGCTTTCAGGCCAAACCGCCAGAGTTGTCCGGTCGACCGCTAGGACCTCCAATCCATCTGGCACCTTGTTCATGGTTGCGTTCAGAGCATAGTTCACACCGGCGGACTTGGCCAGACGGTCGAGCATCATCAAGAAATCACTTGTCTGCGCAGCTTTGGAAACTTCTGGTTCTTCTATTTCATTTGGCGAAAAAGATCTGAACGCCCAGGCGACGCGCTCGTTGTGACCAACGACAATGAAAGGCACGCCTGGCATCGTAGCGCCAATCGCGACCCCTTCCGGCGTTTGAAGGTCTGCCAAGTACCATTCGGACGGCAGTGACAAAGGACCACTGATATCCGCCGCAAGCATCGGTGCTCCGGTAGTAGTCCGATCTTCGGGCAACGCCCACGCAGTCAGTTTGACCCTTGGAGAAGCGGCAAACAACTCGGGTGTCGCGGGTCGATCTGACGGAATCTGGTTATCTGGGAATCCAGACAGTTCGTTCTGAAGTTTATCGGGGCGAAGATCGTTCAGAAATGCGTTTGCGACATTGATGCTATCAACGGGCCTCCACGCCGCGATCGTTCTCTCATCCGCGATCAACAGTTCAGGTGCGCCTCTGCCGCGCCCGCCTTCGGACACCAGCCCAAGCCAGGCGTTGACACCTGCGGCATATGCTTCGAGTGCATCCGATGTCGACGGTTCAAGTTCAGCTATCTGCTCAAGTGGCAATAAACCTTGCGCTGTCCGCCTTGCCCTCAATAATTGCCCCAGCCGGTCTTGCGCGTGAACGAAACCGAGCGCGAAATAGCTGTCTGCAGCGGAGCCGGCGGAAATGTGTGGTATAGCTGAAGCATCTCTCAGGACGTTAACCGGGCCTTCTATACCCGCAACGCTAAAGTTCTCTTCATAGTCAGGAACGGAGGCATTGAGCAGAAAGTAGCCAGCACCCCAAACGAACAAGCCTGATGCAAAAATCGACAGGAACAAATATAGTGAAATGAGGATCAGCCGTCTCAATTCGTCGCCCGTACAAAACTAGTTTCAGGATATGATGCGCAAGAAGATCAACGAGGCGAAATAGGCGAGCAAGCCGAAGACAATGCCGGAGCTTGTCGCATATTGAAGCATATCCAGGCGGTCCCCTTTCCGTCGCCGCGCCAGATAGCCACCCCAAATCGTACCTCCGACAAATCCCGCGAGCACCAGCATCACAATTCCTCCGATCTTGTATTTTCGCGATTGAAACGTTGACATGTGAATCCGACGGCAAAGGCTATGCCCCAGGCCGCACAGATGAGCGCTAGCGACGTCCAATCACCGAAACGTGCGTAAGGCGTGGGCGCATGCGCTGCCGGAAGCCTGGCATCTATGACACCAGTTTGCCCGATGTCGAGACGGGCGACGATCTCTCCGCTGGCATCGATAATCGCGGATATCCCAGTGTTGGCCGCGCGGACCACGGGAAGCCCTTCCTCGACCGCGCGCATGCGCGCGGAAGCGAGGTGTTGCTCAGGTCCAATGCTGGTTCCGAACCATGCATCATTTGTACCGTTGAATATCCAGTCAGGACGGAGAAGCTCATCGACCACCTGGCCCGGAAAAATGATCTCGTAACAGATCGCCACCCCGACCAGAGGTGCCCCAGGGATCGCCAGTGTGCGTGGCCCTGGTCCTGGCGTAAAATCGCCTAACCCTTCTGTCAGCCGCTCAAAGGGCAGCAAGCCTTTCAGGGGCACATATTCCCCGAACGGAACGAGATGATGTTTTGCATATCCCGCCAGAATCTCACCGCTGCCGTCATAGGCTTGTACAGTGTTGAAATATCTGGTTGCCCCATCTCCCTCTACGCGGTCCGGCGCACCTGTCAAAAGGACCCTGCCGTCTGGCAAAGCCGCAGATATTTGCGTGCGCGCAATGGCGTCCTCGTCCAGAAAACCGGGGAAAGCCGTTTCCGGCCAAAGCAGCAGATCGAAACGGCCGGGTCGCACAGACAATCTCAGGTATTTTTCCAAGGTTCGCTTGCGGCTGCCCGGTGCCCACTTCTCGACTTGCGGCACATTGCCTTGAACAATGCGCAATGTAATGTCTGTCGGCGGAACGTCTTGACTTGACCAAAGTGTACCGCCACCCCAGAGACCCGTCATCGCAACGGAAAAGAGCGCGAAAACGGACAGACGTCTCTTTGGCGCTACCGCAATCAAAACACTTGGCAAGGTGCCGATGAAGACCGTGAGAAAGCTCATGCCGTAGCTTCCAACCCAGGCCGCTGGCTGTCGCAGCGCGGCGTGATCGACCAAAGCATATGCAGCAAGGTTCCACGGAAATCCTGTCAGAACATGACCCCGCAGCCATTCCGTGGCCATCCAGCAGGTCGCAAGCAAAAGGCCCGCCTTAATACCATGGAGAACTCGATGCTGCATTATGGCGGCAAAAAGCATAGCTGCGCTGGCCGGGAAAATCGCTAGCCCGGCGGACAGTCCCACTACTGCTGGGATCGCCAGTGCGCCGAAACGTTCGGCATCGACGTAAAAGCTCTCGGCGATCCAGGAAATTCCAATCCCGAATTGGCCCAGTCCGAAAGCCCAACCGACAAGGAAAGCGCGCGAGGTTGAGATGTTCCGGAGAACAATAAAGAGCACGGAGAAGGAGACAGGGACCGCGATGAGCCAAGAAAACGGCGGAAGGGTCAAAACCGTCAATCCGCCGGCAACAAGGGCAAGACCTGTGCGCGGGAAGAGGTTTGGGTCCTCACTAACGAACTGCGGCAAACCTGGCTTCATGAATCGGTCTGAAGTCGAGCGCCAACCCACGGCGCACTGAGCAGCACCACGCCGCCAACCACAAAAATATCGGCCATGTTGAAGGCAGGCCAATGCGCCGTCCCGATGTAGAAATCGAAGAAATCCGTCACTGCACGAAAGCGCAGGCGGTCCAGAATATTGCCAAGAGCACCGCCGATGATCGCACCATAGGCAATGGCCTCGACCCGGCTGCTGGAACGGATCAGCATGGCCGCCAACCAGACGCAGATGCCAAGCGCCAATACGACAAGGCTCCACCATGGCGCACCGCCGAGAAGCCCGAAGGTCACCCCGTCATTGCGCAGGTAGATGAGATTGAAGCCGGGAAAGACCGATACACCGGAACTAAGTACAGTCGCATTGGAAACAACGATTGCCTTCGTTGCCTGATCGACAAGAAAGGCGATTAGAGCAGCAAGCAGACCGACGAAGAGGCAAGTTCTCATACGCTTATCCCAGCCAGACGTCGAGGAACAACATGATGACAAGACCAACCGCGAGGCCGAGCGTCGCCCTGTTCTGATGGCCGGACCGGTGGGTTTCCGGAATGATCTCGTGGCTGATGACGTAGAGCATCGCACCTGCTGCGAAGGCGAGACCCCAAGGCAGCAGCGGTTGCGAAAGACTGATAATGCCCGCGCCGAGAAGCCCACCGAAAGGCTCGACGAGACCGGTCAGAGCGGCGATGCCCCAGGCGCGAAACCTGGAATATCCCTCGCCGAGCAACGAAACCGCCACCGCCAGACCTTCGGGGGCATTCTGTAATCCAATACCGATAGCAAGTGGCAACCCGCCCGACAAACCGTCAGCCCCGAACCCGACGCCGACGGCAAGCCCTTCGGGAAAATTGTGGATCGTGATCGCGATGATGAAAAGCCAGACGCGGCGCAGCGATGCGGCGTCTGGGCCTTCCCGCCCCGACTTGAAATGCTCATGCGGCAGCCGTTCGTTCATCAGAGCAACGGCGCCCATGCCAAGCAGAATCGCAACGCAAACGATGGCCGCCGGGAGAGCACCGTTGTCGAACTGTCCTTCGGCTGCGTCGAGAGCTGGAATGATCAGCGAAAAAAACGAAGCAGCGAGCATGACACCCGCTGCGAAGCCAAGCAGCAGATCGCGCGTAGCCCGGGACGGGATGCGCCCAAAAAGAACTGGGACCGCCCCGACCGCAGTCAGCGATCCGGCGGCCAGGCTTCCAAGAAAGCCAAGGGTAATTGGAGAGAAAGGTTCCAAGCGCTGAAGTCTCGGCGATACGTCAGTCAGCGGCCGAATAGCTGCTAAAGATCTCGGTCGATCCATCGCCGCGGATCAGGAAGACGTCATAAGCCTCACGATCGTCTTCCGGTCCCATGCCCGGCGAGCCATAGGGCATTCCCGGCAACGCCAGCCCCACTGCATCAGGACGCTCATCCAGAAAACGCTGAATGTCTGATGCCGGCACATGACCTTCGATCACGTAGGCGTCGACCAAAGCCGTATGGCAGGACACCATGCGCTGAGGCACGCCATTGTCGAGTTTGAAGCGCACAAGAGATCCCCCGAACATGTCCTCGCCTGTCGGCGCGAATCCGCTTTCCTCCAGATGCTTCATCCAGGAGTGACAACAGCCGCAGCCGTTTGTCTTTCGGACGTCAATCTGGATCGCAACGGCGACAGCTTGCCCCGCGGGAAACAAGGCCAGCGTGACTGCAAGGGCGGGAGCCAATCGTTTCATGGATCAAAGCCTTTCGGTTGTCGTTTCGGCAAATTCGCTGGCGAGCCTCTCAGCCAGAAGTGAACGCGCCTCACTCAGTCGCTCAAGCGCGGCCGTGTCGTCCGCTTCACGCTCGGCCGCCTCTGCTAGTCGGTCGTCAGAGAGAGGATCGGTCGGGCGACCGTCGACCAGAACCTCATAATGCAGATTTGGGCCGGTTGCGGTGCCAGTTGCACCGACGCGGCCGATCAAATCTCCGGCCATCACTCGCTGCCCTTGTTCGAGTGTGTCCGGCACCTCGCTGAGATGTGCGTATCGTGTCAAGGTGTCGGATCCATGCGCTATCTCCACCACCCGGCCATATCCACCACGACGTCCGATAAAGCTCACGCGTCCGGGCGCCGTTGCTTTTACCGGCGTACCGCTTGCCGCGGCAAAGTCGACGCCGGTGTGCATGCGCACATTCCCATAGACTGGGTGTGTGCGACGGCCAAAGACGGAACTCAGCCGCGCTCCTTCCACCGGTTGCGCAAACACGCGCAGCACTTCTCCGTCGACATAGATCGTCGCTTGACCGCTGCCGTCGTCCGGCCAGACGATCTCGTAGACCGATCCACCAAGATCCAGCTCAGCGAAGGCAAGCTCAGGCTGACCAATCCTCTTGTTCCCGTCTCGGGCCTCGCGCCAAAGGAGGCGCATCGTCTCGCCACCCGCGAGATCACGACGGAAATCCACGGTGCCGCCCAGCATCTGCGCCAGGTCCACCGCAAAACGGGCGGGGATGTCTGCCGTGTCCAGGGCAGCGAAAATCGAGCTCTCGATCACCGCCTTGCCGGCGAAAGTCACCAATTCGGGGTCCGGCTCCAACACGCGAGCGGCAAGCAGTTCGCCGAAGACCGCCTCTATCCGGACACCGTCTTCGACGGCGAGTTCTACACGACGCGGGTTGTCGTCCGTTGTGGAAACCACGGTAACGATGTGACCCGGACGCAGACGGCGCAAATCGTATTCCGCGCCAATCGCCAAGGCGATTTCGGCGCGATCCGAAGCATCCAGCCCCGCATCGGAGAGGACCGCATCAAGCGTCTCGCCCGACGCAATCTCGCGCGACCAGGTGACCAGCGAGGGCTCGATAGATGGCAAGGAGGTATCTGTGGGGGAAACGGTCAGGAGGGGCACGGGTCTGAACTCGAATGCGATATCCGCCTGGGCGAGTGTGGGGCGGACCGAATTGATTTCGGCAATCCGGGGCGGCGTGAGCGGATCGGGAGTCCAGAGGGTCGCTTCAGCAATCGAAGGGGGCACCGGTTCTTTGGACAGAACGCCAGAGATGGCGATGCCGGCAACCGAAATCGCGCCTGCGACCGCCACGGCCGCCAAGACAGTTCCTATCTTCATTTTGCCCCCTCTACGTTTTCTGTCAGTGCGCGCCGGATCTTTGGCACCGCGAATTCTCTTGGTTCGTGATAGTCGATCATCGTGACGAGCTCACCCTCGGCATCGAACAGGAATACGCTTGCCGTATGGTTCATCGTATAGCCGCCGCCCTCAGTCGGGACGCGCTCAAATGAGGCACGAAACCCTTCTGTGGCGCGGGCAATCTGGTCTTCCGGCCCCGTCCAGCCACGAATGACCGGATGAAAATAGCCGACATATTCGGCCATGGCCTCAACCGTGTCCCGCTCCGGATCGACCGTGATGAAGACAACGTTCATCTCTGATGCTTCGTCGCCCAGTTCCTCAAGCCAGCCGGAAATATCCGATAGGGTCGTCGGGCAGATGTCCGGGCAGTAGGTGAACCCGAAGAATACCATTGTCGGACGACCGATCAGGGTGCCAGGCCCTACCTCATTTCCCTCGTGGTCGGTCAGCCGAAACTCCATCGCCGATAGGGGCAGGGGCCGCTGCCCTTTTGGTTCAGGCGCACCAAGCCCGTCCACCCGCCACCAGCCCACGAAGAGCGTCATGCCAAGGACGCCGGCACCGGCTGCGCCGTATAGAAGGAGCTGCCGACGTTGCATCAGCCCTCTGGTCCACGCGCGGCGATCCCGAGGATTGGGACCTCGACCGTCACCTTGCCGCCATCCGAGAAGGTCAGTGTCAGCGGGAAAGTCTCGCCTTCGGCCATCGGCTCTTGCAGCTTCATGAGCATGGCGTGCAGCCCGCCCGGCTCCAATGCCACGCTTTGGCCGGGCTCAATCGTGATCTCGCCTGCAGGCGCCATGGAACTGAGGCCAGCGGAGTCGGTTTTCGTCTCATGGATCTGGGGCATCATTGCCAGCGGTGTCGCAATTTTGGTCAGCGTAACGGCGTCGTCACCCCTGTTGCGCACGGTCATGTAGGCAGCCCCCGGACGGCTCGTGCCGATCGAGGCGCGGGACCACGCGCTCTCGACGACGACATCCTCCGAGCCGGCAAATCCCGGGGCCGACAGGCCCGTGAGCAGCAAGAGAAAGGCCAATCCCTTGATGTGTGGAAGTTTTTTCACGACAATTTCTCCTGCATCTGACCGCGTATCAACTTTGGCTGGCCGCAACTTCCGTCGCCACCAGCCGCCGTAGTTCCGCCTCACCGAACGGGTCTAGCGGTTTGGCATTTACGTAAAACGTGGGCGTTTGTCGCACGCCAAACGTTTTGACATCGGCACGGTCTTGGTTCAGCACCGCTACAACATCGGGGGCCAGCATCTGCGTCTGGGGCGCTTCGACATCCAGACCTCCGCTTGCGGCAATCTCAAGGAGCAAACCCGGCTCCGGCGCACCATGGGACGCCCATCGGGGCTGCTCTTGCAAGACCGCTTCGAGCACCGGTTCGAACACGTCCTGCATCCGCGCAGCTTCAAGAACACGGATCGCTTCCACCGAAGCGTCCCCGTGAAAGGCAGTGTATCTAATTACGACACGTACCGCATTACCGTGCCCAGCCATGATATCCTTGACCACGGGATAGAATGCGCGGCACGCCTCGCAAGCTGGATCGAAAAACTCGACAATCGTGACAGGCGCCGTCTCGGGGCCGAGGATCGGGGAATAGGGCCGGATCAGCCCATCGGCCAATTGCGGGTCGACGGGGGCGGCCTCGGCAATCGCCTCGGGGCGGGTTGCGTACCATGCGGCACCGCCGAAACCGGCGGCACCGAGAGCGAGAACGGACAGGATGAGGCCGCGTCGTTTCATTTTTGTGTTTCCTTCAGTGAGACAGCCGACAGCAGACCGATCATCGCGAAGGCGACGAGCGCCATCAGTGGGATAGGAATGCCGAAGAACAATTGATTGTCGTCGGTACAGGATGGGCCGCTCGCAGTGCAGGGCTGGATGCGTTCGGGAATCAGCCCGAAATAGAGGCCGAGGTGCCAAAGTGCTATGGCGGCGCCACCGATAGCCAGCGCGATCGCGTAGCGACCGACGCGCCGGTCCTGCCACCACAGCCCAAGCCCGAGAATTATGGCCAAGGGGAACATGAAAGTGCGTTGAACCCAGCAGAGTAAGCAAGGAGTCTGCCCCAGCACCTCCCCGATGAAGAGTACGGCGAGAGATGCGTTTAGCGCGATGAACCAAGCCAGGCCGAGAGCAGTCTCTCCGGAAAGTCGGGTCATAAAATCAGAGCCTCTCTCTTAGGTCGGCGAGGATATCTTGAGCGGGGGTGCCATAGGGCCAAGATTTTGCGAAGCCTGCTTGCGTGTCGAAAAGGAAAAGATGTGATGTATGCCCCATTGTATAGCCGTCTGATGCTGCAGCTTCCTCGATCCGCTCGTAGAAGATTGGAAAGGTTTCGGATGTCTCATCGATCTGTTCCGGTGTGCCTGTGAGCCCGATGATGCCCGCGTCGAACTTTGGCACATACTGCGCCAGTGCGGTCGGGTTGTCTCGTTGGGGATCTATCGTGATGAAGATTGGTTGGACTTTTGACGCGTCATCTCCCAAACCCTCCATCACCGCTGCGACCTCTGAGAGCGTCGTTGGACAGATGTCAGGACAATTTGTGAAGCCGAAGAAAACCAGCATCCACTGGCCTTCGAAGTCCTCTTCTGTAAAAACCATTCCATTGTGCCCTGTTAGTTCGAACTCCGCAAAAAACGGCGGTTCACTTACATCTCGCCAGCTGGCGGCACGGTAGTCAGCCGATAACAAAAACCCGATAAAGGCGAACGATGCCGCACCCGCCAGCATCCACAATATCTTCTGAAGACCTGAAAGCACCACGCAGCTTTGCACAATTTCTGCTCCGATTTTTTCTTTCTCGTACATCCTGCAGCAGCTGTAGGTTCAAGCTCTTTTATCCTTCTGAGACGGCACGTCACGCGACTGTGAATGGGAAGTTGCCATCCGTTTTGAATGACTGCCCAGATTGTCATTTGTCGTATTGGTTAGGTTCGCGATCGACGTCACGCTGGTGACGATCTGCAAGCATCCACGATGCCAAGGTCCGTGCAAAGCGTTTTAAATATTAAAAGATAGCAATCAGCGGATCTGAGAGCCAAAGCAAAAATTAAAACGTTTGAACCTACAGCTGCTTCAGGAACTACGATGAAGTCGAATCAACACAGTGGCTCCAATCGCGACTTGGACACAGAAAGTTTCCGGTTGGGTCGATGTCAATAATTCGCGAAACCGTTCTCGACTGGCCGAAGTAGATCGAAATGATAAGAAATCTCGTTGACCAATGCCATAGTGGAGAAGTCGTTCTCCGTGATCCGAGAGCGCTCGTCGGGAACATGCAACATGACGCCTGAGATTGGACAGTTTGCGCTAGTCTTGGCGCTTGCAGTCGCAATTGTTCAAAGTGTCCTGCCAATTGTAGGGGCGAACACGGGGCGCGTGCTTTGGATGGAAAGTGCGAAGACGACAGCCGCGATTCAGGTGACATTGGTTGCAATTGCGTTTGGCGCACTCATGCGCTCATTTGTTGTCAGTGATTTCACTGTTCAAAACGTAGTGGAAAATTCCCACTCGCTAAAGCCGATGATCTTCAAGGTTGCGGGCACTTGGGGCAGCCACGAAGGGTCCCTGCTTCTCTGGACCCTTATTCTCGTACTTTTCGGGGCTGGGGTCGCGCTGCTGGGCAGAAACATTCCGGTTGGTCTCAAAGCGCGAACGTTATCGGTTCAAGCCTGGATTAGTGTCGGTTTCCTGAGCTTCATGCTCTTTACATCCAATCCGTTCGAGCGGGTTTTCCCGCC
The DNA here is from genome assembly GCF_009363715.1 of Roseovarius sp. THAF9. Classification (NCBI taxonomy): domain Bacteria; kingdom Pseudomonadati; phylum Pseudomonadota; class Alphaproteobacteria; order Rhodobacterales; family Roseobacteraceae; genus Roseovarius; species Roseovarius sp. THAF9. The sequence goes on along the minus strand of NZ_CP045405.1, from coordinate 84,238 downwards.
GCCTCTGGATGGCACGGATCTTAACCCGCTTCTGCAGGACATCGGGTTGGCGATGCACCCCCCGCTCTTGTATTTTGGGTATGTCGGCTTCTCGATCGTCTTCTCCTTCGCGGTCGCGGCTCTGATAGAGGGCCGGGTGGATCCCGCATGGGCGCGTTGGGTGCGGCCATGGACTCTGACGGCCTGGATCAGCCTCACTGCGGGGATCGCACTCGGCTCTTGGTGGGCGTATTACGAACTTGGCTGGGGCGGCTGGTGGTTTTGGGACCCGGTTGAAAACGCATCCTTCATGCCTTGGCTTCTCGGCACGGCACTCCTGCACTCGGCTATTGTCACGGAAAAGCGGGATACGTTCAAAAGCTGGACCATTCTTTTAGCCATCCTGACCTTTTCTCTGTCACTTCTTGGGACATTTATCGTCAGATCCGGCATTTTGACATCCGTTCACGCGTTCGCGGTCGACCCAGCGCGCGGCGTGTACATTCTCGGCCTTCTTGGTGTGACAATTGTCGGCTCACTGACACTTTACGCATGGCGCGCGCCTCAGCTTGGATCGGTTGGCGTCTTTCGGCCAATCAGCCGCGAGGCTGGGCTTTTGCTCAATAATCTTCTGCTCGCGACCGCAACGGCGACCGTCCTTTTTGGAACACTCTATCCATTGTTTGTGGAAGCGGTGACTGAAGAAAAGATCTCTGTAGGACCACCGTATTTCAACGCGACTTTTATCCCTTTCATGCTGCCGCTCGTCATAATAATGGGAGTTGGCCCATTCCTGTCTTGGAAACGGGCCGATCTTCCCGGTATCTGGCAACGGCTGCGTTTGATTTTTGGTATCGCGATTGGTGTCGCGGGGATCGTTTGGTACCTTCAGACAAACGGGCCCCTGCTCGCTGTGGTCTCAATAGGGATTGCAGCCTGGGTTTTTTTTGCGACTTTGCGCGAATGGGCGCTGCGTATCAAGCTCTTTGATCTACCGCTTTCTCAGTCGCTGCGTCGCGCGCGGAACCTGCCGCGCTCCGCGCACGGTATGACGCTCGCGCATCTCGGCGTTGCAATGCTTGTGCTTGGATTCGTAGGTTCAACAGCCTGGAAGGAAGAACGTGTTCTTTTCGCAGAACCGGGGTCGACCGTGGACATCGCAGGTTTTGAGGTAATATTCGACGGCGTCGAACGGTTCCGTGGTCCAAACTACATCGCACAACAAGGCCAGCTTCGCGTCTTGAAAGATGGACGGGAGATTACGCTTCTTCGTCCGGAGCGCAGAAGCTATCCAGTTGCGGGGACGTCCACAACCGAATCTGCAATCCGATCAACGCTAAGCGGTGATCTCTACGTCACCATCAGTGAACCTGCGGCCGAAACGGCGTCGGGCCAGTGGAATTTGCGCATCCTCTACGAACCACTGGTTAATTGGATATGGATCGGAGCGACGATGCTGGTGCTTGGCGGGTCCCTCTCGCTATCGGACCGGAGATTGCGGGTGGGTGCGCCGTCGCCAAAGAGCCGGTCGTCAGCGCTTCAACCGGCGGAATGATACGATGAAGAAAATCATTCTCGCGCTGCCAGCGCTGATCGCAGTAGTCTTGGGTGGATTTTTGTTCTGGGGGCTCAACCCAGACCGTGATCCTAACGCAATCCCTTCCGCTTTGGTCTCCGAACCAGTTCCGGATTTTGAACTCCCACCGGTAGAGGGTACTCAGACACCCGGACTGTCGTCCGCAGCCCTTCGTAGCGTTGGCGAGCCGGTTTTGGTCAATGTATTCGCTTCATGGTGCGTGCCCTGTCGTGCTGAGCATGTGGTGCTCACAAGGCTTGTCGAACAGGACGGTGTTCGGCTGATGGGGATCAACTACATGGACAAATCAGCAGATGCAGCCAATTGGCTGGAGGAGCTTGGCAACCCCTATGAGAGGATCGGATCAGACAGCGAAGGCCGCGTCGGGATTGAGTGGGGTATCTCCGGCGTACCGGAGACTTTCGTGATCGATGGAACGGGGATCGTAGTCTATCGCTATGTTGGTCCCATTGTGACGCCAGAGGCACAGGATGAAATTCGTGCTGCGTTGGCCGCAGCAGGTGGTCAATCATGAAGGGTTGGCTCTATTTACTCGTACTGGTGCTTGCCGCGACAACCGCGGCCTGGGCTGTGGAGCCAGATGAGTTGCTGGATGATCCGGTGCTTGAGTCGCGCGCCCGGGAGCTTTCAAAGCAGTTACGCTGCGTTGTCTGCCAAAATCAGGATATCGATAGCTCGAATGCTGGTGTTGCCCGAACGATGCGCACCTTGCTGCGCGAACGTCTGATTGCAGGTGAAACAGATGACGAGATCATTGCGTTTTTCGTAGATCGCTACGGTGACTTCGTCCTTTTCAAGCCGCGACTGAAACCCGCCACATATTTGTTGTGGTTCGGACCTGCGGTTCTTCTTGCCGTTGGGATTAGCGTTGTCTTTGTCACAATCAGGCGCCGAAGCAGGGCGGTTCTTGATGGCACTGCTGATCCACTGAGCCCCGATGAAGAGCGTGAGTTCGAGGCCATTTTTAAGGAGAATGAAGGACGGAGAGGCCCATGATTTGGTTGGTGTTAGGCGCGATGGCATCCATCACCGCCCTCCTGTTCTTGTCCTGTCTCTATCGAACGGGTGAAGTCCTGAATAGAAAGGATGGAGCGTTGGTTATCCTCAAGGATCAGCTTTCCGAAATTGATATTGATCAAGAGCGGAATCTGATATCCGTTACCGAGGGGGACGCGGCCAGGGTTGAAATCAAACGCCGCATTCTGGCTGCCGGTCGGCTTGCGACACGTGAGTCGTCGCGCGCAAGTGGGCGAAGCATCATCTTCGCGTCCGCCATTGCTACGCCATTGGTAGCCTTTGCTTTGTATTCTCAAATCGGCTCGCCAAAGATCGAAAGCCAGCCTCTGGCGTCTCGCGCATCTGAAATCCAGAAAGCCGCAAACCTCTCAGAGTTAACCCAGAGATTAAAAACCCGGCTTGAAGCTGACCCGTCGGGTGGACCAAGTGATGGTTGGGTTCTGCTCGGTCAGACCTATATGCGTACAGCTCGTTACGATGATGCCGCCGATGCATTCGAACGCGTCACAGTTCGCGACAATGTAGATATCTCAACCCTACTGCTATTTGCCGAGGCCTTGATCGCAGCCGAGAACGGGATCGTGACGCCGCAAGCGGAAAGCGTGATCGAACGTGCATCAGAGATGGACCCTGATGATCCAGGCCCAATTTTCTATAGGGCCCGGATCCTCGAACAGGACGGGGTTCCAGAGGAAGCGAGGGCGCTTTTGATCGAGCGTCTCAAGAGAGCGGATCGCGCCTATCCGTGGATGGAACTTTTTCTGTCTGTCGCCAACCGATTGGGGGAACAGGTCGGAGAGACCCCTGTCACTCTAGCTGATTTAATTCCGGATCCACAGGACGCACGGGGCCCCCGTGCGGTCGATATCGAGGCCGCCCAAGATATGTCAGTCGAGGAGCGCAGCACTTTTGTCCGCTCCATGGTTGACCGCTTGGCGGCGCGATTGTTGAATGACCCAGCCAATCTTGAAGGATGGCTTCGGCTAGCGGAGGCGTACAGTGTGTTGGGTGACTTTGATGCTGCCCAGAACGCCGCCGGCAAAGCGCGCAGCTTGGCCGAAAGCCTTCCGGAAACCGACCCGACGCGTGCCGCCGCCACGGCCCGATTGGATCGGATCAAAAAATAAATTGAGGCTGCGAATTCTCAGATACATAACAGCTTCCCTTCACCTGAAACTGAACCATTGCAGGTTCTGCCTCTCTTGAGCGATGCAACGGCACTATTTCATCGTTTTCGGACAGCGCTGAGATCGGCAGCCGACAGCGCTTCGAGAACCGCATCCACGGATAGCAATTCAGATAGAATGATACCTTCAGGCGCATCTGGACCGTAGACGATGTTGAACGGAATTGCGTATCTGCCGTGTGTCTCGAGATAGGATTGGATTCTCGCGTCCGGTCGCGTCCAATCCGCGCGCATCGCAATCACCGCTTCCTCGCCAAGTGCTCCCAAAACTGGTTCACGATCTAGGACCAGGGTTTTGTTTGCTTTACAAGTGATGCACCAATCCGCAGTAACGTCCACGAATACGGTTTTGCCTTGCGACACTTCACGCGCGATCCGGGACCGGTCGAACTCGACCCAGTAAGAATTGATCGAGTCTGTTACATCATCGGAGCCTTTTGGCAGCAGTGCAGGGGCCGCCAACGTCATGCCCAAAACCGCAGTCATTCCCCACAGCAAACCGTTATTGGGCTGGGCCTGATAGGCTCTCGTAGCCAGTACGATGAACCCAAGACCCAGCAGCACCAAGCCTGTGAGGGTTGGCGACGTCACACCAATCAAGACCCAGCATAGCCATGCAACGGTTCCGGCAAGCAGCAATCCGAGAACAATTTTCAAGCTTATCATCCAAGGTCCCGGTTTGGGCAGTCGGGACAGAAAACCAGGCCAAGCGGCAACCAGAATATATGGCAGTGCAAGCCCAATCCCCATCGCTGTGAAAACCGCAAGTATATCGCCTGTCGTGCCGGAAAGCGCGAAGGCAATGGCTGTCCCCAGCAACGGGGCGGAACAAGGCGTTGCAAGTATCGCAGCCAGAGCGCCGGTGGAGAAGTCTTCGGCATACCCCCGCCCAAAGCGGCCAGATAGCCTCGCCATCCAACTGCTGGGCAAAGAAATTTCAAAAACTCCAAACAAATTAGTCGCGAAGAGTCCGACAACGAGAATGAGTGCTGTCAAGAAATATGCATTCTGAAATTGCATACCCCATCCAACGGCATATCCGAGCATCTGCAGCGCTATGACCGCAAAGGCCAGTACCCACATGAAAGCAACAGTTCCCCCAGCCGTAGCGACAAACCCCGCGCGCAATTGTGAAACGGAGCGATTCTTCATTCGAAGCGCCGATCCGAATTTGATCGATAGAACTGGCAAGACGCATGGCATTACGTTCACTATCAACCCTCCCAGGAAGGACAGCAAGAGAATCGGGAAAAACTGACCCCTATCTTGGCCGGTTTCGGATGCGTAAGGTGGAGCAGGTACAATGTCGGTGGTGTTCACATCATCGAATGTAACCGCGACATCGTCGTCCACGACAGTAATTCGAAGGGAGGATTGTTCCTCGCTTAACGCGAGAATCGGAATACTTGCCCAAAGACCGGTACGATCATTTGTAAGGCGGATATCGGGCGCACCGAATGCAGAGCCTGCATCAGACTCCGGAAAAATATCGGGATTGTTCCAGCCAGAAGGCCGCGTCATGTGAATAACCAAAGATTGACCCTGCTTCAGCGCTGCGCCCGAGATCGCTATTGCGCTTTCTGTTCCTACGACAGGTACGCGAGCGGCCCATGTCGCGATTTCGGTCGCGGCTCTAGCGTCGACGCCGGATCCCAATGGAACAGGGAGAGTCAGTTCAAACCTTTCCGGGACGCACACATTGGAGCAGATCAGCAGATTGACGATTGCCTTCAGCTCGGCTGACCTATCAGAATCCATAAGCTGCAATTGTAACGGAAATGTAACTTTCTTGCCGTAGCCAAAGTTTTCAATTCCGAAGGCGCGAAAACGCGTGGGTGCGGGCCAAAGCATGTCGACGGATTCAAGGTTTGTGGACCCTTCCCAGTCGATCTCCGGCGGCAGGCCAACCTCGCCGGGTGACCGCCAGTACGCTTTCCATCCTTCCTCCAATTCAATCTTCAAACCCGCCGAAAGAAACAGCGATCCCGGGGCGATTCCCGCTTCCGCGACGATCAAGCGCGCCGTCAGTGCTTCGGACCGATACGCATTGGACTCCAAGGCGCGAACAGGACTTGCCACTAAAACCAGAAAGATTGCAAAACTCACAAGCAACCCGCGATACCAAGCCAAGGCTATACGCATTCTCTGACCTCTTTATCTAAGCGTTCTGTCTGGGCAAGATGACGCACTGTGCAATGTCCTGACGCCTTGCGATGCCTTCAACCTGTCAAGCAGGGAGCATAGCCAATTGTCCAACCGACTGGTCAACAGCGATGCCTGTTCGGGCTTCGTGCAAAACAGCAGTTCTTTCGAATACAGATTTGGCCCGCGTCCCATGATGCCGCAGTTATTGGCTAGTGCCTTGCAAAAATTGATCCTGTTCCGGATCCTCACCACGCGCCAAGACCCCAAAATAAACTCTGAAGACTTGAAAATCTAGCGCTACTCCTTGAGTTCCGATTCTTGATATCTAACATGCGTACATCCTCTAGCCGCTGTAGGTGCAAGCATCATTGGCACTTCTCGATTGGTCACTCACCGGTCTGCGAGACCCAGTTGGAGCTTGCGATACGCGCCGCGTAAATCTACACTGACTGTAGGTAACATGGGGAACCTGCAATGCTGACAATAGGGACGCTCGCGAAGAAGACTGGAACGAAAGTGCAGACCATCAGATACTACGAGCAGATCGGCCTTATGCCTGAACCCGGCAGGTCCCAAGGCGGCCAACGGCGCTATGGCCTCGACGAACTCGACCGTCTATCTTTCGTCCGGCACGCACGGCAACTAGGATTTTCTCTGGACGCGATCCGTGAACTCCTCGATCTCAGCGATCATCCGGAAAAGTCCTGCGCGGAAGCCGATGCAATCGCCCGCCGGCAGCTAAAGCAAGTCGAGCAAAGATTAGCCCGTCTAGAGGCTCTTCGTACTGAATTAAAAAGAATGGTGCGCGAATGCAGCGGCGGGCAAATGTCGGATTGTCGCGTGCTGGAGGTGCTTCGAGACCATTCCGAGTGCTTAACCGATCACCAAGAAATTGGCGCTTGATATTCCCGCCGCAAAAGCCCATCCGCTAACGATTTTGGCCTGAATTTTAGGTTGTTTTACGACGTGCGCTTGAGTGCTACTTGGGGGTTCGACACTTGAAAATTTTACTGAGCGCGTGCAACACGCTAGTTGGATGGCAGCTAGCAAAGATGGTGTTCGGCGAGGAGCTATTTGACGCTCGATCTGCTGGTGCAGGAACCGCTGACACCCACGGCATCTGGAAGAACTGCTCCGCGACCTGTTGACCGTTATTTAGCATGCGGCTGACGCGAAAAAGGCCTGCAGGGGGGTATACTGTCCAGCCCTTGTGTGGGGCCGAGAAGTGGAAGACTTTGCAGCTGCACAGGCCAGCATCAATAGTTGAAAAAGTCGAACGGTCCTGAACCTCCCCCTCTAAATTGGTCCACCGTTATGTTTAGGAAACGGAGGACAGAGAATGGCAAACAAGTGACACAAGCCCGACGAAATAGTTCAGCTGTTGCGGCAGGTTGACGTTCTTGTCGGAAAAGGGATGCCGCGTGCGGATGCGATCCACGAGGTGCGCATAGGTTTGGGGTTGAAGCTATAGCCACTGTAGCAACTATTATTCCCGACATGTTAGTCTTGGAGAGATTCTATGACGAAGGTCGAGCCTTATCTAAAAAAAACGCGATTGCTGAATTATGACGCAACTTCAATTCGGCAGTTGACCAACGGCCGCCACTGGAAAGCTCTTGCAGAACATGATCGCATTGGCGCTGCCTACAACTTCGTCAGGGACGAAATTGCCTTTGGTTATAACCGTTCTGACGACATTCAAGCCTCCGAGGTGCTGGAGGATGGCTACGGTCAGTGCAACACCAAGGGTACACTCCTCATGGCTTTGCTTCGCAGTGTCGGCATACGTTGCAGGCTTCATGGGTTTACCATTCACAAGGCACTTCAGAGGGGCATCGTGCCAGAACTTGTCTACCCGCTCGCACCTTCTGAAATTTTACATTCTTGGGTCGAGGTCGAAACAGTTGAGGGTTGGGTAAATCTTGAGGGTTTCATTCTAGACACTTCTTTTTTGCAAACGCTTCAACGGAAATTCGGCGATGAGGAGGCGCTATGCGGTTTCGGTGTTGCGACGGAATGCCTGAGTGCACCGCCTATCGGTTGGAACGGTACCGACACTTACATCCAGGACAATGGTATTGTCCGTGATCTAGGCACGTTCGATGAGCCAGACGAGTTTTTCTCAGAGTATCGTCAAGACTTCGGTTTTTTGCGCAACTGGCTCTTTCGCCGCTTCATACGGCACTGGATGAACGCGCGAGTACGTGCGATTCGGAGCGGAAAACTACCAAGAGACTCCCAGTCCAGTCGACGAAATCACAGTCACGAGGAGGCAGACCGTGCCGCATGATCACGGCCACGCGCAAACTGACCCAGCAACAGGCGACCGACGCGTATTTATTGCCATCTGGGCTAATGGCCTTCTGACATTCGCGCAGATTATCGGCGGGATACTATCCGGAAGCCTCGCGTTGATTGCGGATGCGCTGCACAATTTCTCAGACATGGCATCGTTGGTTATTGCCTTCGCCGCGCGAAAGATTGCTCGTCGGCCCGCAGACGATCGCATGACATTCGGCTACGGAAGAGTCGAGATCGTCGCGGCTTTAATCAACTATACAACCCTTATCTTGATTGGATTGTATCTCATCTATGAAGGTGGCATACGTTTGATTGATCCCACAGAAGTCCAAGGCTGGACAGTGGTAGTTCTGGGTGGTGTGGCACTGGTGGTCGACACTTTGACAGCGCTGCTCACCTATTCGATGCAAAAGGGCAGCGTGAACATTCGTGCGCTCTTTTTGCACAACCTGTCCGACGCCTTGGCTTCTGTAGCGGTAGTCATTGGCGGCTCTTTAATCATTATTTACGACATGCGATGGGTCGATCCGGCGATCACCATCGGCATCGCTTTTTATATCCTCTATCTGGCTATTATCGAGATAGGCGAACCTATCCGGACATTGATGCTCGGTAGCCCACCCAGCATCGACAACAACGCTGTCCTCGAGGCTTTGCGGAGTGCGGAAGGTGTCGAGGACGTGCACCATGTTCATTTATGGCAGATGCAAGAGCACGAAGTGGCACTCGATTGTCACATCGTTTTGACGGCAGATGGATGGAGCAAGACAGAAAATGTCAAGGCCACACTCAAAAGCCTTCTGAGAGGTGATTTTGGCATTCGTCATTCTAGCCTGGAGTTCGAGCATGTGGATCGCGCACATAAAAACGCCGCCCTTTATGGCCACGGCAACGTCGCAGAAGCAGAGTAGATTAAGAGTCACCGAAACGCACGTAACTGGGACGGATTTCTTAGTTTCCGCCGAAGTTGGCACGCGGGTCAAAAACGAATTGTGCCGGTTCTTGTGACCTCAGACCCGACTCTCCCGCGTCTCTGTGAGACCCTTGATCCGCCTCTCGACGGCATCCAAATCCGTTCGCCGGGCACGTGTCAAAGCAGATGGCCCCTTCAGACTTCCGGATCGACACACTTCAAACTACGTACATCCCGGTAACAACCTCGCGTAAACAGCGAGGCTGCAAAGCTTTCGGCCAATGACATCCTGAAGCTTTTTCGATCCAGTGTCAGGTCCGTCACGATCTTCTTCAGGCGGGTGTTTTCGTGCTCAAGTGCCTTCAACCGGCGCATCTCTGTAACCGCCGGACGTAATTTGCCCAAAACCGCCGTTTGAATTTTCCCCGGACGTAAGGGTCAGGGCCAATTCCGAACCTCATATATTCGGAATTGGCGCTGACCCGGGACACAGGCCTGATGCTCCGAACAGAAAGCGCCGGGGGCAGGCAGGTGAAGGGACTGAGGGAGATCGTGGTGGCGTCGCCGTGCAGGCGCTCGGGCGCCAGAGAATGGGTCCGGATCAGGGCGTGGATCGGCTCGAGCGCGGCAGCACAGGCCCCGACCTTATCATCCAGGGTCGATAGACTGAGATCTACACCCTGCCAGGCGTAGCGCTCGGCCTAGCGGATGAGCGGTTGGTGCGGTCGGAACTTCTCGAACAGAACCATCGCCGGCAGGTTCGGCTCAGCCCATACCCATGGCGTCGGATGGAATGGGGCGGGTAGCTGATTGATCTTCTCGCGGACGGTCCGGGCCACCTTCCATTGCCGGGGGATGACCTCAAGCGTCTCGGTGATGCCTTCGCCCAATTTCACGATGCGGTCCGACCCGCAGAAGGAGCAGGTGGTAGGCGCTTCGATGACCATGCGCTCGCGCGGTAGATGGTTCAGTGAATGCTTGCGCGTCGGGCGTCGGCGTTCGAGGCCGTCGACGGTCGAGGTCTTCGCCACATTCAGGGCTTCAATCTCGTCTTCGGTGGTGGCCGCCTCGAGCTCTTCGAGCTGCAGCTCCAACTGGTCGATCAGCCGGGCTCGGCGTTCCGAGCTGTGGCCAAATTGCTCTCTCCTGAGTTTGGCGAGTCCAGCTTCAGATGCTTGATCATCGCTTTCGAGGTCGAGACCACGGCCCAGATCTACGCCAGCTCGCTCCCGGCAGCCTCGGCGCGGGGCTCCGAAGCGGCAAGCGCGGCGTACAGCCTGGCGATCTCGGTGGCGGCATCTGGCATGGCTAAAGCGTACCGTGCGAGCAAGTATACTCCCAAAAATATGGGTTTGGAGGCGGCCTATCCGGCTTTTTTCGTGCTCAAACTCACGTTTTCTTGAGTTGAACCTAAAGCAACTAGAGCATGCAAAACTGTCTTATGGAAGCGGCAAAGGAACGCTTAAGAAATGGTACGATTCCTCAATAGAAGAATGGCTTTGCGTTCGATCATGGGAGCTGGATTATCAATTTCGGCCGGCCCCGGCTTGTCTCAGAACAATGCAGAGCCGGATACAGTTAAACGGAATATCTCTTCATTTTCGATAGACGAGTGGCAAGATCACTTCGACAATCTTCAGAACGGAGCGATATTGTGCGATACGGTTTCCAGAGCGCTGCAGTTCTGGTCTGAAGACGAAAGCATTTACAAACTTTATCCAACGAGCGTACCCATGAGCGAAGAGCTCACACGCCGCGGGTATACTCGCGTAGTCTACAAGGATCCTGCGCCCGATTGGCGACCAACACCTTCAATGCTTGAGCGCGACCCAACCTTACCAAAATATGTGGCGCCAGGGCCAGAGAATCCGCTAGGTATCAGGGCGCTGCGTCTTAGTTGGCAATATTATAGAATCCATGGCACCCAAGACACACGAAAAATTGGCAGGAGGTCCTCCAGCGGATGCATTGGTCTTTATAACGAACATATCGTGGAATTGTTTGATTTAGCCAAAGTCGGCACGCAGGTAAAAATAATCTAACTTGCATCTCTGAAATTAACATAAGATACATTATGCGCCATTAAATTGTGTAGCCGCAAAGCTAAAATGTCACCCATGAGCAATTCAGGAATGTCACTCTGCCCTCAAAAATCATTGAGGGTGAGCAGACATGGGATGGGTGGTTATGAGCGAGCGCGAGTTGAACCGCGTGGAAGTGCTGGCGCAGGTCGATGACGGACGGCTGAGCGTTGATAATGCGGCGAACATGTTGAGCCTGACACGGCGGCAGATTTTCCGATTGTTAAAGCGATATCGGCAGGACGGCGCATCAGCGATCCGGCACAAGGCGCGTGGTAAGCCGCCAAACAATCGCATTCATCATGCCAAGCGCGACTATGCGCTGACCTTGATCAAGGAACAGTATTCGGATTTCGGGCCGACCTTGGCCGCTGAGATGCTGTCCGAACAACATGGGTTCAAAGTATCCCGCGAGACAGTTCGCAAATGGATGCAGGAAGACGGCATCTGGCTGTCGCGCAAACAACGGCGGACATTCCACCAGCCGCGTCTACGTAGGGAGTGCTTTGGCGAGCTGATCCAGATCGACGGGTCTGACCACCGATGGTTTGAGGATCGGGGCGATCCCTGCACCCTGCTCGTCTTCATTGATGACGCGACCAGCACGCTGATGGAACTGCGCTTCGTGAAGTCAGAAAGCACCTTCAGCTATTTCGAAGCCCTGGAAAGCTATCTGCTCAAACATGGTCGGCCTGTCGCTTTCTACAGCGACAAACACACCGTTTTCCGCGTTCCAAAGCCGAACGAACACATGACAGGCATGACGCAGTTTGGGCGCGCTCTGGCCGAGCTGAACATCGAGATCATCTGTGCCAATTCTTCCCAAGCCAAAGGCCGCGTCGAACGCGCGAACCGGACACTGCAAGATCGACTAGTCAAGGAGCTGCGGATCGCAGGCATCTCGGGCATTGAAGATGGCAACGCGTTCCTTGTGGGTTTCGTTGAACGCTACAACGCCAAGTTTGCAAAGGCTCCGGCCACACCAGACAACCTGCACCGCGCCCTGAACATAGAACCGGATCGCCTCGCCGAGGTCTTTTGCCTTCGGGAAAAACGCTATGTCACCAAGGATTTGACCCTGAAGTACGACCGCAAGCGCATCCGGCTCGAGGTCAACGATCTGACGCGCGGTCTCGTCGGCAAGTACGTGGATGTCTACGAGATGCCAGACGGGCGCATTCAGGTCCGCGCAAAAGGCGTTGCCCTGCCCTGCGCCATCTTCGATCCGCACCAACAGCGCGTCACGCACGCCGCGATAACCGAGAACAAGCATCTGAGCGCCGTTCTGGCACACATCAAAGAAGAACAGGAGAAGGCAGCGCCACCGCCAAAGGTCAAACCTGTCAGCGCGAAGAACGGCTACAAAAAGACTGGCCGCCGCCCGCCTGGAAGGCCTTCCAAGATGGAAGCGTACTACGAGCGCAGGCGTGCCGAGAGAGCAGCTCAAAGCCAATAAATGTGTTACGACCGGCTTGCGATCATCTCGGCGAGTTTCTCAATCTCGAGGTTTGTCTTGTAATTTGCTTCCGCCAACTTCACGACAGTTTCTTCAATCTCGTTGTCAGAAATCGCAGCGTCTTGGGCTGCATCAGCGAGCTCGCTAAATTGGTCCGGCCCCACGTTGAAGACACTCCGGCGACCGATGTGATCTATGTAGCTGGTGAAACCAGTCTGCTGCAGAACAGAAGCAACACGCTCAAGGCTGCCAGAGCAAAGATTGTCGAAAGTCAAAATCTCGCCCTTCTCCGCGTGCATCTCCGGTCGGTACCAATTCTCATAGATGCAACGCGCCAGAGCGAGCAACATGCCGCGTCTTGAGTATTCAGGTTTGGGAAGCCAGGGAGGATAATCCATGGCCGAAGCCTATGCATCCAGACCTAATGTATCAACCGTTCAGGGATATGACCGATACCTTCGGGATGGTAGCCCGCAAGGCTTTTCAGCCCTGCGATATTTGAGGTCTCCGGGCTGCAAAGCCTTGCTCCCGTAGCGCCCTGTGGTGACACTTCTGCTTTGCACAAGCAGTGACATTTCTACTTGGTTGCAACAAAATTGTACCCGGGGCACATTCTAAACTGGGTTGCGACAAATCCCCTATCTTGCTGAAAATCAAGGAGAACGGACATGGCCCACACAGAGCTGAATTTGCGCGAACGACGCACGATTGAGGACATGCTGAATGCAAAGCGCTCAATTGATGAGATCGCGATCGAGATCAGCAGGCATCGCTCAACTGTCTATCGCGAGATCAACCGCAATCGTTTTGAAGACACCGAGCTGCCGGAGCTGAACGGTTACTACGGCATCCATACTCAGCACATAGCCAACGGCCGTCGTGCGCGCCGTCGCAAGCTATTGCGCTTGTCCGCTCTGCGAGAAGCTGTGATCGACCGCCTCAAGGAAGGTTGGTCTCCTGAGTAGATCGCCGGCCGCCTTTGGTTCGAAGGCCGGCCAGTCCGCATCAGTCACGAAACCATCTACGCGCATGTCTACAGTCGTGAAAGCCAATCCGACGCGCTGGCGCGGTATCTTCCCAGCCGCCGCAAGAAACGCAAGCCACGAGACGCTAGACGGCCACGGGGCCTTGTGTTTCCGCCGGATCGCTCAGTCCATGAACGCCCAGAACACGTGAACACGCGTGAGATTTTTTGTGATTGGGAAGGCGACCTGATGATCTTTGAACGCTCGGGCACATTTTAAACTGAATTGCGCCAAGACATCGCTCACCCTTCAGCTTGGGACGACGATGTCTCTGACATCGCGATGGTTAATGCAACGGACCGCTCGCACCGGATTTATACACTACACCATAGCCTTGATTACGCGGATGTTTTCCGACGGTGCTTAGTTATGAGTTTCGCAGAAAAGCGGGAACGTGCGGATGTCGATGACAGGCCTAGCCGACGCTTCGCGCATCAGAGATGTGTCGGGACCGATTGCTTTCACTCTTGCCCCCTGCGCGCCGTGGGGAAGAAATCGCCTGCCCGCAGGAGCCGCGTCGATCTGGTCGGGATCGCGATCGCGAACTCTCCGGCAGCGCGCACGGGTGTGCCGGTTTCGGTACCCTCCTGCTCGAACGTATCTTCGGTGCCCGAGCGCAGCGAATGGTGCACGTCGTGCTGCAACCCGGTTCCGGCCACCAGGAAATGCCCTTCGATCCGGCCTTCTGTGACTTCGGTAATCGTCACCGTCCCGGCGATCACTTGCGGAAATATGGTTTCACTTCGCCCGGTGAAAGCCTCCTGGTACGGGATGAAATCATGGAAATCTCCCTCATACGCCGAGAAAATCGGAAACCAGCCGACGCGCTGAAGACCTGCGAGCTTGGTGGGATAAGTGCGCCCGGCCTCTAGATTCTGCGGGGCGACGGGCAACTCGAGGTGAAGGGTCGCGGTCGCGTTGGGCGGCCAGCCGCCCCACCCCTCATGCGCCACAGCAAACCCGTCGAAACTGCCCATGAGTGTCGGGACCGAAGGCGTATAGAGCGATAGGATCGACGTGTCGCGTCCGTTCCGAGTCGTCAGAGGATCGGCACAGACCTCACCGTGCATCGACCGACCGCCCGCCACGATCGACATGTGGCCGGTCGAATGACCTTCTGGCAATTCCGCCCCCATCATCGCGGGCACCAAGGCCGCGATCGCGTCCGAAGTGCTGTCCTCATCGTCGAATGCCCGGCTGATCTGGTCCACTGCACCCATCATCCGCGGATTGGCGATGGACAGGACATCTTCTGCATTGCAACTGCACCCGCCCACGGACGCGACCCGTGACGGCGCCAGCGCGACTTCGCGCGCGGGCCAAGCATGGCGACGAGGATCGTCAGAGCCGGTCGGCGGCCGGGTCTTGTGCGCCTCGATCACCGCCGTGACGGTCAGCGGGCCGGGCACGCGTGCAGTGATTGTTTTGCCTGAGATCTCGACATTGTCCGAGGCCAGGAAATAGAGGTTTTCGGCTTCGTCCTCGGCGAACCCGACAAGGTCGATTGCCGCCGTCCGTCCAACCTCGATGCAGGTGGGGATTTCGATCTCGACCGGCTCAAACCCGACGCGCAGGATATATCCGAAACTCGTCGCGTCGTCGGGCGTCGGCGGCACGTTTGCGACCCTGACATAGCCGGCATCGAACGTACCGTCCGCAAGGGTCAGGTAACTGTGCTTCAATCCGTCGATAACCTCATGTTCAAAGATTAGCCGCAGATGCTCTGGCTGCGGCGCGCGTTCGACCGAGATTCGAGCGAGCACCAGGCGGTCATGCTCGGCAAGCCTACGGTCGAAATCCAGCGTGGTCCGGTCGAGCAGCGTCGCATCAGCGGCGAATGCCGGAACGCTGCCGCGGATGTCGTGATGATCCGAGACGCTGGCCCCCTGCCGGATTTCGGGCGTCGCAATCTCGGTGAACATCATGTCCTGCTCGGTCTCAAATTGCCGCCAGGTCGGATCGGGCGCCTTCAGGCTCGACCATTTGAACGGCACTTTGGCGCCCCGCGGGACGAGAATGTTCATGCCCGCCAGGTATTTCGGGAAGGCTTCGGGAAAGGCCCACCCCGGCGGCATCCTGTCATAGAGGTAATCCATCCCCGACATTTCGGGATTCGTCATCTTGTCGAACTTCGACAGGTAGCCGACCCAGTCTGGCGATCCGGTGCTCAGGCCGACCGTCAGCAAGAAGTGGTATTTGCCATAGCCATAGGAAAATCCCCGTGCATCCATGCTGTTGTCATAGAAGGGCTTATCGAGACGCATCGCATGAGCGCCTTTCTTGGGAAAGCCGCGCTTGATGTTCCAGGCATTGCCGACGGCACGCGACATGGCCTCGTTCAGCCAGAGTTTGTCGAACGACGGATCGATGCGCGTATGGAGCAGTTCATGCGCTATCGTGCCGCCTGCCTCGTGGCCAAAATAGAAACGGTTGATGTCATAGGCCAGATCGCCAAGCCGTTCCCGCGTCTGCGCGTCCAGTTCCAGAAAGACATTGTTGCGCGTTGGCAAAACGCTGTCCTTGGAAAATACTTTCTTGGCATTGCCGACAGGCAGGGTCAGCGACTTGATGCCGCCGCCGTGGGCGGTCACGTAGCCCGCGGCGCCCGAAATGGCGGACGTTTCGAGCCGGATCAGGCCACGCCCGTCCAGTCGTTCGATGTCCGAGGTCGGAAAGCCCAGAGAGGTCAGCCAGGCATCTGCTCGTTTCGCCATGTCGGCTACGAGATGCGCATAGCCTTCAAGCTGCCGCGCATCGAGCGTATCCTGGTCAGCAGACAAGCAGCCTGCAATCGCTGAATTGCACCTGACGGCAAAGGCTTCGTTGGCCACGGTAAACCCGGTCTCTAGAAGCCCGCCGCCGGTCCTGTCCTGCGCGGACGCCGTCGCCGCCACGAACACGGCAATCGTCGCGAAAATAATACGCCGGGCGCTCATCTGACGCGAAGCTCCAGTTCCATCAGCACGGTCATTTCCGGCACCTGCACATATTGCACCATGTATGCACCGGTTGTTTCGGGCGCATTCAGGGCCATCACGTCGACGCTGCCCCGCTCGGACCACCAGATCCAGCCGGGACCGCCATCTGACAGCGCAACCCTGTCATTGGCGGCATCGGGCACTTCGGGCAGCGTGATCTCGATGGCATCCGCCGGACGGACGGCAATGCCGAGCGGCATGGCGGTCCGCTTGGCCTGCTGCCCCGTCGCCTCGGAACGCTCGGTCTGCGACGGCCGGGACGGCGCGGGCGCGGTCTGCGCATCCGCCGTCGGATCGGGTGCCGGACGCGATGTCCGCGCCCGTGTCCGCGCGATCAGCGCGCTGTTCAAGGGCGACAGCGTCAGGGCCGCCCGCACGGTTTCGCCGTTCCGGATCGTCACACTTTGCTCGGCCGCCGCATCGCTGCCCATCTCCCAGACGGTCACGCGGTATTGCCCCGGCGGCAGATCGAAGCGCATGGAGGGGACCGCGCCATGCTGCTCAGCCAGCAGGAAATCCCCCGTGCTCTCGATCACCCAGCGGGTGTCGCCCGTGGGCGGGTCGAGCGCGAAACTCTCGGGGTCGAGCACGGAGATATCGATTTCAAGAGCCTCCGCCGACGCCGCTTCGGCAGTCAGGCAGACGAGGCCGGTGGCCATCAGGCGGAGAAGGAGAAGCGACATGGAGAGACGATATCTGTCGGCAAAGTCCCCCGGTATAGGGCGGCAGCCCTATGCGATGAGCGGGAATGCACTTTGGGACGCACGTGCGCTGACGCCCCGATCATCTTTCGACATCTGGTGCACATGCCCTATAAGACGATAATGCAACTGAACCTGGCCGACAGCGACCTTGCGACCATCGTCGCCGCACAGCACCACCTGCTGACCGAACGGCTGGACGACGCGGCCCGCGTCAAGCGCATCCTCTCCAACCTCCAGACCTTGGTTGGGGCCGCGCGGGCCTTTGCGGTCTATCCTCTCGGGCAAAGGCTGCAATTCGTCGAGATCGATGTCGGCCCGCAGATCGAGGCGTACCTCGGCGAGGTGTTCAGGGGATTCGACAGCGACGGCAATGTTCTAATGTCCGATGCCGAGTTGGAAGAAATCAACTGCCGCCGCCGCCAGATGGGCGCAGGCGTGCATCACGAGAACCGCCTGAAAGAGCGCGCGCTGATCGAGAACACACGCTTTTTTCGCGAGGCGTTCCAACCCGCCGGTATGCACCACGTGATCGGCCTGACCTGCCCACTGCCCATCGCAGAAGCGGTCTTCGCCTTCGGATTTGAAGGCAATGACGACCCGGGTTTCAGGGGCACGCGCACCGTGGATCTGTTGCGGCTCGTCCTGCCGGCGTTTCAGCAGGGCTTCGCGCAAGCCTTCGACCGGGCCGCCACCGAAGCGGCGCTGTATCGGGCGCTGGACGCCTGTCCCGGCAGCCGTGTCGAAACCAGACCGCCAGAAGACGGCCCGCGCGGCGCGACGTTTCCGGGGCCTGCCTTGCCGGGCGCCGCGACGTCATGGATCGTCTTTGACGACATGCCCGCACGAACCGCGGACAGCATCGCCCGCACGGCGGAAAAGCACGGCCTGACGACGCGGCAGACGCAAGTCATGGAACTGATGCTGAGGGGGCTTTCCTCAGCCGAGATCGCCGGGCAACTCGATATTTCGGCACATACCGCGCGGCGGCATTGCGAGGCAGTGCTGTCGCGCCTGAAACTGCACTCACGCGCTGCACTCTGGACGGCGCTTGTGTGAGCCGACTCGCACGGCGTAGGGCGGTCGCCCTATTCTCCTGCTCTGCAAAGTCGGGCTTCCTGCGGGAAATTTGTTCAAGATGGAGGAGCCGCATGGCCATTCCGAAATCTCGCGACTTTACGATGTTGCCTTTGATCCTCGCCAGCCTTCCGATGGGTGCTCTGGCCCAGACCCAGCCGGTTCCGGGCCAGGCCGAGGGAACGGTGGATGGCGTGCCGTTTTCCGTACCGCTGGACTGCTCGGGCTGGCAAAACGAGATACAGAGGATGGTCTCCAGTGCCGGTGATGATCGGCGCAACAGCGACGAGAACGGCGATGGCTACGTGTTCAGCTTCAGTTACCTCCTGCCCGCGGATCGTGCGAACGGCACGCTCGTCGTGGACGGTCGCGAGCTTCTGATCAATCCCGGTCCTCGTCCCGGTCCCGACGCGCCCGCCTGGGTGGTGGACGACGACAGCGCCCGCTTCTCGGGACCGACCTTCGGGCAGGATAGCGCGCAGGTCGAAGTGACCGTCGATTGCGCCCCGCGCGAGGCCGCCGCACGGGGCTTCACAGGGCGCGTGACCGGCGAGATCGACGGCAAGACCGTCGACGAAGCGCTTTTCTGCGGCGGATGGGACGGCGCGACCGCCATCGAGGCGCGGACAGATGACGCGGCTGCTGCGACTGCCGAGCTTTTCGTCATCCGCGAATCCGGGGAAGGCACCATCGAGATCGAGGCCGAGGGCGAACTCTATCGTCTGGTTGCGGCGCCCATCGCGGGCACCGAATTCGACGTGACCGAAGACCGTGTGCGCTTTTCACAAGAGCTGACATCGCGGCAAACCGGTGAAAGCTACACCGCCGATCTGACCTTCGACTGCACGGGCCGCTGATCATGGGGCAGCTTCGCAGGAAGGGTCTTGCCGCGCTAACGGTCGCGTCCATCGCCACGGCAGCCGCGGCCCAGGACGGCAGCACGACCATCGTGCTCGATGGCTCCGGGTCCATGTGGGGCCAGATCGACGGCGTGGCGAAGATCACCATTGCGCAGGGCGCGCTACGAGAACTCCTGGGCACGATTCCCGAGGACGCGACGCTCGGCCTTGTCGCCTACGGCCACCGCGAGCGCGGGCAATGCGCCGATATCCAGACACTAGTGTCCCCGGATGCCGGGACGCGCGAGCGCATCCTAGCGCAACTGGACGTCATTCAGCCCAAGGGCAAGACGCCGCTTTCCGATGCGGTGCTGCACGCCGCCGAAGGCTTGGTCTACACCGAGGAACGCGCGACGGTCATCTTGATCTCGGACGGAATCGAGACCTGCGATGCCGATCCCTGCGCCGTGGGCCGCAGGCTCGAGGCAACGGGCATCGACTTCACTGCGCATGTCATCGGCTTCGACGTGGATGGCGAAGCGGCGGCGCAACTGGAATGCCTCGCCTCCGAGACGGGCGGCCAGTTCCTTCTAGCCGAGGACGCCGCCGAGCTGTCGGGCGCGCTTCAGCAGGTCGCGGTCGCTCCGCCGCCTCCACCCGTGCCCGTCGCGGTGACGTTTCGCGCGGAGCTGGAGGATACCGGCGCGCCGCTGGATGCGGGATTGGTGTGGCGTGTCGCGCCATCCGGCGACGGCGAGGCGCTTCTGGAAAACGAAGCCGTCGGCATGCCAGTTCTCGAACTTGCCCCCGGAAGCTATACCGTGGGCGCGCTCTGGACCGAAACCGAGGATTTCCGGGAAACGACGTTCCGCGTCGAAGGCGGCATGGACCCGTTCACCGTGTCCGTCAGCTTCGCCGCGCCGCAAGCCACGGCGACCGTCTCGGCCCCCGAGACCGCAGTGGCAGGGTCGGACATCGAGGTGGCGTGGCAAGGGCCGGGCGAGGATCGCGACTATGTCTCCGTCCACACGCCGGGACAGGATGCCTATGTCAACTACAGCTATATCGAGGGCGGCTCGCCCACCTCGTTGCAGATGCCGATCATTCCTGGCCAATACGAGATCCGGTACTACGACGCCGAGCGCGCCGCGCTCGCGACGACCGGGATTGAGGTCGAGCCCGTCGAGGTATCGCTGGCCCCGCCCGCCGAGGCAGAAGTCGGCGCGGCCGTGCCCATCGCCTGGGAAGGACCGGACTACGCGAGTGACTACATCGCGGTGGCCGCGCCGGGCGACAGCGGATACGTCAACTACGCCTATACGCGAAACGGCACGCCCGCGAGCCTCGTAATGCCGGGCACGCCGGGCAAATACGAAGTGCGATAAGTCGCATCGCAGGGCAACACCGTGCTGGCCCGCGCCAAGATCTCCGTGACCGATGCGGCGGCCACAATCACCGCGCCCGACGCCGCGATGGCGGGCAGCGAGATCACTCTTGGCTGGACCGGGCCGGGCAATCAGAGCGACTACATCACAGTTTCCGCGCCGGATGCCGCGTCGGGCAAATACGCAAACTACGCCTATACCCGCGCGCGCGAACTGGCCCTGACGGTGCCGGCCAAACCCGGCGTGTACGAATTGCGCTACATCCTCGGCGAGGGGCAGCAGACTCTGGAGACCCGCACCATCACCCTGACCGAGCCGGTAGCGACGATCGACGCCCCCGAAAACGGGGTGCGGGATACGCGAGTCGAGGTATCGTGGTCGGGACCGGGCGGATCAGGCGATTACCTGAGCCTTGCCCGTTCGGACAGCCCGGACACGAAGTACGAAACCTACGCTTATGTCCGGCACGCCCCAAAGGTGACGCTTGGCCTACCGTCGGAGCCGGGCTCCTACGAACTGCGCTACGTCCTTGGCACCGCGCGAAAGGTGATCGCCCGGCAGCCTTTCGACGTCACCCTGCCCTTCGCGCGTCTCGTGGCACCGGGTTCGGTGCCAGCCGGGGCGTCGGTGCAGGTGGCGTGGCAAGGGCCGGGTGGCGGATCCGACCGGATCGTTCTCGTCCCGGCCGGGACCGACGCGGCGACGACTGCCGACGGGCTTCAAGTCACGTCCGGCAATCCGTTGACGGTCGCGATGCCCGACGCGCCGGGCGCCTACGATCTTCTGTATCTCCAAGGGCAGGATGCGCTGGCACGGCAGCCCATCACCGTCGAATGAGCCTGCCATATCGGGTTCGTGACCCCGTTCGCGACGCGGTAAAGCAAGGACCGAAACAATGCATACGCCCTGGTCCGCGAGAGCAAGCCTGCGGCAACAGATTGAAAGCCAAAAGAATTCAAGGGGAATTATATGTGGGACTTTTCGATGCGCGATGCGCTCGGCCTTATGCGAAAAACCTTTCCTTTCGTGCTGTTTCGAATGTTCGTCTATTTCGCGATCGCCGTCGCCTATGTTGTCGCGACCGGAACCGGCGCCGGCATCGGCTGGGGGATCGGCGCGGCGGGCGACGCGGACTTCCGGGCCCAATCGGTGTTTTGGGGCGGCACCATCGGGTTTGCCGCCACCGCGGGGATCATCCTGTTCCTGCGGCAATACATCCTCTACATCGTGAAGGCCGGACATATCGCCGTCATGGTCGAGGCTCTCGAAGGCCGTGACCTGCCTGTCGGCGGCGCGCAGGTCTCACATGCGCGCAAGATCGTCCAGGACCGCTTCGCCACCGCCAATATACTCTACGGTGTCGACCTGCTGATAAAGGGTGTGTTGCGGGCCGTGACCGGACTTGTCCAGGGTATCGCTAACATGCTGCCCATACCGGGCGTCAATCAGGTGATGGGCATCGTCCGCGCGTTCTTGCGCTTGGCGGTCGGCCTGATCGACGAGGTAATACTGGCCTATCTCATCCGCGAAAAGTCCGAGAATCCGTGGAAGGACGCGCAGACGGCACTGGTGCTCTACGGGCAGAACTACAAGCCGATGCTCGGCAATGCGTTCTGGCTGATGCTCTTCGCCTACGGGCTGAGCGCGCTGGTGTTTCTCGCCATGCTCGCGCCCGCGGCGGCGGTGGTCTACATGATCCCCGGCGCCTGGGCGGCAGGCGGATTCGTCTTCGCGATCTTGTTCGCTTGGGCCTTCAAGGCGGCACTGATCGAACCCTTCGCGATTGCCTGTATGCTTCAGGTCTATTTCGCGAAGATCGAGGGCCAGGCCGCCAATCCCGAATGGGAAGCCAAGCTGTCGGGCATGTCCGGCAAGTTCACCCGGCTGGGCGAGAAGGCGGCCGGCTGGGCCACGCGGAACGCCGCGGATGCGTCACAGGCCGGTCTGGACCCAAGATCGCAATGACGCCCCGCTTCATGTCCATGCAGGGCGCTGGCCAAGACTGGTCCTGGCCTTGAGGCCCTCGCCCGAACGATACGGAACTCCAGATCGGAAATCGCCATGAAAAAGCTTGCACTCGCCCTCTTACTCCTCGCCGCTCCGGCCGCCGCCGACAGCATTTGCGACATCCCGCCCGCACGATGGGAGGCCGAACTGGGTCCGCTGCTCGTCGGGCCCTGGACCTTCGAGAACGGGCCCGGCATCGGGAAAATCGGCACTTTAGTTCGTCCATTGCCCCCGGAACCGGATCAATCAGCCGACGTTCTGCCGCGCGACGAAACCCTCGGAATGCTATTGTATTCGTCGGAAGCGACGTTCTTCTACGACATCACCTTCGCACCCGAGCAGCAATGGAATTTTGGCGGCGCGCCAGAGTCGCCGTTTGCCGATCTCGCCCAGCTGTCTGCCACTGATCTTGCGGGTCTGGCCGGTGACGATTGCGCCATCGACGACCTGCCCCGCGTACTCATGCAGGCCGAGGTCGAGATCGACGGCACCCCAATGGAGACAACCATCCGCCTTTTCATGATAAGTGAGGACATGTTGATCGGGGCCGGATCCTGGAACATGCAGCCCGATGGCGTGCCGATGGAAGGCCGCCGCGTTATGCGGATGACGCGGATCTTTGTCCACTGACGCCTGTTCACCAAGTCGAACTATGCAGAGAAACCCCGGCAATTCACTCAATCGCTAAAACCCTGTCGGTATCTTCAGGCGCTGCTTAAGTCCTGAAATTCGAGAGTCTCAGAATTTCAGATTATATACCCCTAATCTTCCATGAAGCGCCGTCCGGTCGTCTACAAGCGCCGACAATTGACTGCCCTTCCGTCTCCCGTTGGGCGATCCTCTCGCGACACCAGCAGCGCCGGTGGCGCCTTTTTAAATGGCGACCGTGTGAGAACGATGGAGGTATAGGCGAAAAGCAGGACCCATCCCTTTTTGGCGGCTCTCCTATCCCACCGGTGATGCAAACCTGCGGTTCACTCTGTCTCTGGAGCATTAGGATTCCACTCGGGAATAGGTGGCGCGGAGGCCGGCCAACTTTGGAAGCTTTCCTGGCTTTCTGCATCCGGACGCCCTCGTTGGGCCAAGCGCCAGAGAACGAAAGCAGCAAAGAGGCTCGCTTCCGCCAGGAAGAACGCCCAAAGCCCCGACGTACCGGCAAACTCCAAGGCAGCGGTCGCCACCGCCGGACCAATTGTTGCTCCGCTCGCCCACATAATCAGAATCGTGGATGAAACCATCACGTGATCGGCCGGATCCGTGTGGTCATTGGTGTGAGCGGTTGAGATCGTGTAAAGCGACTCCGCGAGCCCACCCCAAATCGCGAACAGCACGAGAAGTGCCCAAAAACCTTCACCGCTGAGTGCTGCGCCGCCACCCGCAATCACAATCGACACCGTCGAGACGCCAAGCCCTGCGCCAAGAATGACTTTACGTCGATCCATACTGTCGCTGAGCCAGCCCAGTGGCCATTGTATAACCATGTTACCGCCCTGAAGGGCTGCAATCAGAAGAGCGATGTCGCCCGGCTCCAGTCCGACCTCAGTGCCATACATCGGGCCAACGCCCATCATCGTCATGCCAAGCCCGCCCGAAACGAACGCCCCTACCAGGCCGACGGGAGAAATCCGGTAAACCGCAATCGGGCGGACCGCTATGCGCTCGGGCGGCGCTGGCTGCTGCAATCGCGTAAGCCCAACCGGGATCACGGCCGCTGCGTAAAGACCCGCAAGCAGCATCAGGGCCGCCGTTCCTTCGATATCCACCACCCGCATAAGAAGTGCGCCGCCGGCGAGTCCAAGCGTGTAGCTTATGTAAAACAGGGCCATGACCCGCCCGCGCCAATTCGTGATGGTCACGGCGTTCAGCCAGCTTTGAGCCACCATGAACATTCCGGTCGTGCAGAATCCGCCCAATACCCGCAGTCCGCCCCAGGAATACAAGCCTACGTCGAGGGCCAGAAGAAGCGCCGAAATCGTGCCGATGGCCGCCAGCGATATGAATGCACGCACGTGACCGCTGCGACGCACCATATGCCCCGACAGAAGGCATCCAAGCAACATGCCCGCAGCATACGCCGTCACAACGAGCCCAACGTTGCGCTGCCCGAGTCCCGCCTGATCGAGGCGTACCGGCACGTAAGTTGCCATCAGTCCGTTGCCAAGCGCAATTAACGCCATTCCGGCGACGAGCCCTCCAACCTGAACATAAGGACTCGGCCACGGTCGCTTGGCTTCGGTTACGTCGTGCGTTTTAGTCATTTCGCTCCCGATTTGACTGCAAGTTGGGGCCAATTCTCCATAGTCGCGTTTCACTGACGCGGCCTCCGCCATCGCCCGATCCAATGAGTAGATCAAGTACTTTTACCGCAACCGAATTCCGTAGCCGCACATCTACCTAATTCGGGTTTGTTCGCACGACGTTTCTCGCCAGCGCCGCGACAAGGTCCGTTAGTGTAACGATGCCGATTATCTTGTCTTTTTCCAGAACAGGAACCGCATCCGTCCCCCCGTCGGCCATCATCGGCAGCAACGCCCCGATGGGCGTATGTGCCATCGCACGGGGACCGGCGACACTCATGATGTCTCCGGCCCTTGTCGGATTTTCGTGGTTTCGGTCCAGCAGACGTCGCAAGGCGGCAGCGTATCCGCGGTCAAGGCGCAAGGCATCCTCTCTTGCCTGGCGGATCAAGTGGATCTGGAAGATGACTCCCAGGAACTTCTCGCCCTGCTCGACGACAGGAAGGGACGTGAAACGATGCTGCCGGAACAGGTCCGCGACATCGCTCAGCGACGTTTCGGGGCGGATCGTGACAAGGTCGCGCGACATGATGTCCTGCGCAGTCACCGGAACGGAGTGATGTGCCGCGGCCTGCATCTCCGCTGCCCCGATCAGGCGCGCCAGGTCCTCGACGCCAAGGTTGAAGGACTGGCTGTAGCGCTCCAGGATGTTTGTCAACTCTTCCTCGGACAGCCCCAGCCGTTCGGTCGGATTTCGGTCGCCAGTCCCGTGTTTGCTTGGATCATCGAACTGCCGAAAGGGATAGTGCCGCCCCGTCAATCGCGCATAGATCGCCGCAAGAACCACGAGCGCCACGGTACCCACGCCAATCGGTGCAATCGCGAACCAGAACCCCAGATGCGCGATGGCATCGGGCGACAGGGCCGCCGTCATGGCCACCGCACCCGCCGGCGGGTGGACGGCGCGACACAGCATCGTCGCGGTTACGGCCAGTCCCACGGCAAGGCCTACTCTCAGGGCGGGATCGTCGACCCATAGGCAAACGGCGACTCCGACCAGTGCGGCTATCGTGTTGCCGACAATCGCGGACCAGGGTTGCGCCAGCGGGCTGTTCGGAACCGCGAACAACAGAACGGACGTGGCGCCGAAGGGTGCGACAAGGTACAGCCCCAGTTCCAGGTCGACAGTCGGCGACAGCACGAACAGTCCGGTCAGCCCCAGCCCGATCAGGGCACCCAGCCCTGCCCGAAAGGCCTCGATGCCGGAAACACGCGCAACCGCAGGGCCAAGTGATTTCAGAATGTGCAACGAACCGCCTCCCGGCAAGACATGCACAATCTTTCATCACAGTGCGAAAGGTTCAACGGGCCGAAGGCACAATGACTTCTGCCCGATGACAAACCATGCCTCCGCTCCTGCCCTGTCAGAGGCACTCATGGGTTTGACGAGGCTGCCTGCACCTGAGATCGAGCGTTCCTTCGGTTTCATCCAATCCCGGAACGAGGCAGCAGAGCGCGACAGTTCGGCCTGCTCATTTCAAAAGTTTCTACGGCGACGTGATCGGTGGCGGCTTCCGGCGTTTGCCCGAGATTGCGTTGCCGGCAATCGCCATAAGCAAAACGGCACCACCGATCAGGGTATTGATGCTCGCCGTCTCGCCGAGAAACAACCAGACCCAGACCGGCCCCAGCAATACCTCTGCCAGTGAAAGCAAGGCCAACTCCGCGGCAGGAAGGCTACGAGATCCGAGCGTGTAGAGGATCAGTCCAGCTCCGACCTGAAACAGACCCATCCCCATCGCGACCCCACCATCGTTCCAAGTCAGAACAAGTGACTGCCCCAGTATCAGGCAAATAGACGCTGTGATGATGATCGCGAAAATGCCTGACAGGAAAACAGCTGGAAGCATTTCCCCTGTCCGCCCCCAACGCAGCGCGACGGTGAACACCGCGAACCCGAACGCCGATCCGAGCGCTGCAAGGCTGCCTGCCAGAACCACACCGCCGGATTTATCGGCTACCATGATGCCGATACCACCGATGGCAACCGCGATGGCAATCCAGGTCGCGGGTCTGACGGGCTCTCGCAAAACGAGCCATCCCAAGACCGCAGCCATGAACGGCGCCGTCGCGAATAACAGCATCGCATTTGCGACCGACGTGTTCTGGATCGCGAATATGCCCCCGGAATACGCGGCAACCAGCGACAGCCCTGCGACAACGGCAGGCCCGCCGATGCGGCGGGCCTGGGCGAAGGGACTTTCACCTGACCTGACACGAATGACGACATATAGAAACAATGACATGCTGACCGACCGATACAGCAGGATCTGCCAGACAGATGCCTCCTCGATCAGGCGGATCCCAAGACCGACCGTCGACCACAGTACGCCTGCTGCGAACACGAACAGCACGCCATGTCTGTGGCTCTCGCCGTGCGAAGCGGGTTGATCAATAGACGTCATCTGGGTCCAATCTGGAAAACCTGCGCGGCAAGGCAGAATGCAGTCGATCCACGCCCCCTGCCCTTACCGCGGTTGCGAACCTACTTCTGCGTCTATGGCATTTCTTACTGAGCGGCCATAGAGCGGTCGACATTTCAAACGGACCTGCAGTTTCATGCGCCATGGTCAAAATGAATGTGCGCCGGCCCGGATTAACGTTTCAGCAATATAAGCCTCCATGGCACATTTTCCTTCAACGATCGATCAGAGTATTTGAGTAGCTCAAAGGCTGAAAGCGGAACCGTGGCGCAACCGCGACGCCAAACTGCATGCTCCGCAGTGATGTCGGTCGCCATGCCGCAGATCCATCAGAGCGCAGCGACACGTCAGTTGGAAAATCCGCCTCGAGATGCAACCTTCTTTGCGGCCTGGTTGCACCACCACGCATAGCGCACATATTGAGCGGAGATTTCTGAGCTCGAAAAATTCATTGACTCTATTGCCTTGGGAAAGTTTCCGACGCCTTTGCCTATTTTTTCATCGTGCCAAAAGTTTCGGCTTAGGCGCTCGGGGCTTACAACTTATGAGTGTCGACTTATGCGCGACTTATCCTCAGAATCTGTTGATAATTTTTGTCCCGCCAAAAGGCCGACAAATCCTATATGATAGATGTCCCTTAATCAGGAAGCGGCGAAACTAATGACGCTAATACGCGACCTGTTCAAACCCGTAGTTACCGTCGAAGTCTCGCCAATCCACAAAGACAGACCTGTTGGAGATCTGCGGGCAGTTTTTTCCCCAGCCTTCCAGTCCGGAGTGAGCTGAGGGCAATGCCTCCGGCGAAGAAACTTTCCATGAAAAGCCGCCTTGGCGACCATACGTTCCAAGGTAGACACTTGCATAGCGCCTGCAAACTTCGCCCTCTCCGACCAGCCTTTGTGACGCGTAGCGCACATCGAAAACCCTGATCGACCGGACAAAATCGAATTCCGGGCCACTGATGTCGATATCGGCACGATCCTGAACCAACCGGTGGGAACTACTTTTGGCACTCACCGCGTTCAACATGGCCGCCCCGCGCGAGACAGTCTCAACTTGCGATCGAACCCATCCTGCCTTCAAAGAGGATCGAATAAGGCGAAGGCTCTCAAGCTTCGATCGAGCCTCTAGAATCCCCAGACCTGGTGCCGAACCAGGTTTGGGTTCGAACGAGGCGCCCATCGGACAGCGCCAGATCTGCAGCGGCGGCTCTACAGGCAATGGTGTTACCCTTCGGATGAACTCTGCACGGGCCCGCGCGCATGGTTCAGATGCGGGCCAGCCGCCTGAGAGGCACAGAAGGATCGCACAATCAATCGGATAGCTTTGCGCCACCGAACGCTCGGGCGAGAGTGCCGAAACTCCCAAAGCCGTGAGGGTCACAACGGCAAGCTTTCTCAGTAATGGACTCATCCTTACGCTCCCAGTCTAAGTGGCAGCGCAGAGAATAAACGTTATTATATTTTTGTCACTTTAAATATACCTTCGAGGCCGAAATCTCGTCGCAAATGCTATCAGATTTTCGTTATGGGGTGTCAGGATCGCTTAAAGGCAGAGCTTCAAGAAATGCTGCGATTTCCAGATCACCAACCGATCGGGCCTGTGCAAATATCTCCGGGCCGAGCCGCCGGTCGATACCAGCGACACAACGATCCGCACTCGTCCAAAGCAGCCCCAGCCCGCCAGTTTCCCACCGATAAAGCCAAGCGACAGTACGCCCGGGCTCTTCACCAAGCAGCCGGGCGATCGCCATACCTTCTGAGCTGGTTCCGTTCATTTCTCACGCTGCACTCGTTCGGATTCGACAGACCTTTTTTTGATCCTGATCCGTCATCCAAGCTGTTCGATTGCTATGAGGAAGATCAGTGCCCCGAAGGCGCCCTCTTCACACTGGCTTTAAAATCTCAAGACATTTCGATTACTTCTTTGGTATTCCCGCGCGTGAGCGTTTCGACAATCATTCCAACGCAGCCCAACCATGACTTGTGTACTTCATTTTTCACTCGCCCAAACTGGGGCGCTTGCCAAATCCGAAAGTTTCCTGCCGAAAGCAATAGCGTGAAATGCGAATGTAGAAGATATTGCGTGGCTAAATATTCTACATCGTGGCTCAGCCTAAGGCATGAAGCTGCGGACACAACTTGGTTTGAACATTCAGGAAATCCGCCGGTCAAAGGGGATCAGCCAAGAGGCTCTTGCACATAATGCCGATATAGACAGGGGCTACATAGGCAAGATTGAGAATGCAAAGCATGCAGCGACAGTCGACATGATAGAAGCAATTGCGAAGGCGCTGGACACAGATCCCATGGAGCTCCTCAAACCAAGGCCCAGGAACTGTTGACAAAAGGGGCTGCATGATCCGGTCTAGGGCGCGATCATTTCCAAGAACCGCCCATACGCTGCGCTGACTTCGCGGGCTTCCTGAAACGCTCGCGCCCGTTCGTCATCGAGGCAACGGAAATATTGCTCGATATCGCGAATATAGAGTTCGAAGTCGTTTCGAATGATGTCGCTGTACTCTCGAGCCGCCTCTGGATCGCCAGGAACGAAGGGAGGTTGTGGCGCAATGCAAGTTTCTGCGGCAGCGGAACCGGCAAGAAATGCTGAGAAAATTGCGGCGGATAACAACCGCGAGAGCGATGATCCAGCGGCACCCAAACCCCTTAATTCCTTGAATGATACCACCGCACGTGCCTAATACCTGCGCAACCGAAAATCGGCCGCTATGACGTTTTTATATCTTGCGGACGTAAATATACTATCGTAACTCTGGGCTTCAAGTAAGAATGCCTGGGGTTGCGCCTTTGTAGAGAGCGTGAGCCGGGCCATGGACTGGGACATCGAAGCACCAAATGTGGTCACGGAGGCACGTTTCCGCGAACTCGTGGAAAGTGGTTACAGCGCTGAACTCCTTTGCCAGGAGTCGGCACATAAGAAGGGCCCCAGCTACTATGGGGTCTGGATCATGCGCGTTGTCTCTGACGAGGGCGTTGAGAAGCTCCTGGTTACAGCTCGCACCCGGACGACCTATAACGACATCAAGATCCGCGAGTTCAAGACGATCACCGGCGTGGTATCCTTCCTCATCGGAATTGGTTTTTCCCACGCCGATGTGCCGCTCGAAAAAGGTCAGCGGACCACGCAAAAGCTGGCTGCGACCGACAAGGGCGGCAGCTAGCAGCCTTCTCCTTTTCTGGTTTCTGGCGGGTCCCGCCTCTGCGCAGATGGTACTGGTCATGGAGAGCGATGGCTCTCTGACCCCGTCCCGCTCCCAGGACAGCTTTGCCCGCAATTACAATGACGGCATTGGCCAGGGTTCGGCGGCTGATGAGCTGGCAATCCTCGGTGAAGATGAACCAGCTATTGAACCTGACGCGTTGCGTTTTGCAGCACTCGCCCGTCCGGCACCCCTGCCCCACGCCGATGTTCTCACGGCCATTGAGGCCACCGCACTTCGCTACGCAAGCCATCCCGGGCTGCGCCGCGCGGAGCTCTCGGTTCGCGATTGGCTGACCCTCTACCGCGCCAATATCGAGGTCGAGAGCGCTTACCGGCAGGATGCGGTCTCGAGCGCTGGCGCCATTGGTCTTGGTCAATTGATGCCCGCAACGGCGCGCGTTCTGGACGTCGACCCGCATGACCCACTTCAGAACCTCGACGGGTCTGCCCGCTACCTCGCGATGATGCTGGAAACGTTCGGCGATCCGCGTCTTGCCCTCGCAGCCTATAATGCCGGCCCAGACGCGGTTCGCCAGTACGGCGGCATTCCCCCATACCGAGAAACCCAGAACCACGTGGCCCGTGTCATGGCCGGCGTGGCCCGATTGGAAGGATCAAATTCATGAGACATATATCTAACGTGTTTATTGCCTCGCTCGCGCTCTTCCTGCTCATTGCAGAACCGGCCCTCGCGCAGAGCATCGACCTCTCGCCGATCCAGAGCCTGCTGCAAGGCATCGTCGATGCGCTGACCGGCCCGCTTGGCGTCGTCATCGCCACGCTCGCTGTGCTGGGCGTCTTCCTAAGCTGGTTCTTCAACATCATCGATCTGCGCCAGGCGCTCTGGGTGCTTGTCGGCATCGCCGGGGTCGCCGCCGCTCCCACCATCGTTGCCGCGGTCTTTGGTGGCTGAGGGTTTCCATGGCTGAACACTCACCCCTTTTTCTCGGCCTCGTGCGCCCGCCCAAGCTTCTGGGCCTGCCCATCATGTATGCGATGGTCTGGCTTTTCGGCTCGGTGCTTCTCTTCGTCTGGATCCAGCATATCGCGATACTGGGCGGTGCCGCCGTGCTCTATCCCGTGCTTTGGAAAGCCGCGGACTGGGATCCGCGCTTCATCGACGTGATGATGACAGCGTTGCAGGAAACACCACCCACCCGGAATCGCAGTATTCACGGCGGGGACAGCTATGCGCCCTAATGAAACCCTGGACGAAGCGCTCGATCTCCGCACGATGACGCCGGACTGGTATGCACGTGAAACCCGCCTCGCGCATATGCTGCCCTACGTGAGCCTGGTTGCTGACCGCACCGTGCGGACGCGGGTCAACGAGCTTTTCCAGTGCATACGGCTCGATGGGGTCAATAGCTACACGACAGACGATGCCTATCTCGACAAGGTGACGGCGCTCTTTGCCCGGATCATCGCACAACTGGGGCCGGAGTTCAGCTACTACATCCACAAGGTTTCCAAGGCGATCGTGCCGGAACTAGAGCCAATTCGTGAAGACGGCTTTGCGGGCAAGGTGGATCGGCTCTGGCGCGCGAAGCTCAAGAGCAGCGGGATGCGAGACAAAACCTTGACGCTCACCGTCATCCATCGCCCGCCACCCAAGAGCGTCCTGCCCTTCCTGAACCGTAGCGCGCCGGACCGGCTGAAAGAGGCCACCGAGAGGCGTCTGCGTCGTCTGGGCGAGGCCGTGAATGTCTTCCTGTCGGGCCTGACGGAGTTGAACCCGCGCGTGCTTACGGCCAAGTCCGGCGAGTTGATCGGGTTTCTGGGGGCACTCAACACCGGCCAAGAATTGCCGCTCTATCCGGCGAACACCTTCGGCTTCCTGTCTTTTAACGTCGCCAATACCCGCGTGACGTTCCACGGCGACCATTTCGAGCTTTCCGAAGGCGTTGTGGGCCATCGCTACGGCAAGAGTTTCACCATCGGGGAATATTCGGAAGCCACCTCCTGCACCATGTTCGACATGCTGAATCTGCCGGTCGACATGATCGTCACGCACTCCTTCACGCCGATCAATTCGAACCTCATGGCGGGTCGCATCAAGCGGCAAAAACGCCAGATGCAGGCCAGCCAGGACGCGGCTCTCTCGCTCATGGAAGCACTCGACATCGCCGCCGATGATCTCGAGGCCAAGCGGCAGAGCTTCGGCGAGCACCATATGGTCGTAACGATCTTCTGTGACACGCTCGAAGAGTTGCAGACACTCAGCGCCGAGATCGTCAATGCCGCCGCGACTGAGGGCGTGAAGATGATCGGCGAGCGTGTCGCCGCAAAAGCCCACTATCTCAGCCAGCATCCCGGCAACCAGCCCAAGCGCGTGCGCGCCAGTGCGATCACCAACCGCAACTTCGCGGATTTCGCAGCATTTCATCGGACCCAGCTTGGCAAGCCTGCTGAGAAAACCCCCTGGGGCAAGGTCATCACCTATCTGCCCACACCCGAGCAAAGCGCCTATCGGTTTTCCTACCACGAACAAGGATCGCCCGACAAAGAACCGACCAGCGGGCATACACTGATCATGGGACGGCCCGGCTCGGGCAAGTCGGTGCTTTCGGCATTCCTCATGACACAGGCCCGTCGAGCAGGGGCGCGGATCTTCGTCTTCGACTACCGTCTCGGTATGGAGATGGCGGTCCGCGCCAATGGCGGGCGCTATGCGTCCTTGAAAGCCGGCCAGCCCACGGGGCTCAACCCGCTTTGGACAGAGACCGATGCACGCGGCACGGCGTGGCTGTCGGACTGGCTCGCCACCCTGCTCTATCGCGCCGACAAACCGCTCACGCCAGCCCAGACCAATCGCATCCAGGAAGTCGTGCGCCAGAACGCGCAGGCTTCCAACCCAGCCCTGCGGAACTGGCGGGATTTTGCATCGCTCTTCGTCTCCACCGACGATGGTGGCGATCTGCATCAGCGCCTGTTTGAGTGGACCGAAGAGGGTCGCTACGGCTGGATATTCGGCCAGACGTTGGAAGACACGTTCTCGCTGGAAGGCGATGTGGTGGGCTTCGATCTCACCGGCATTCTCGACAGCGAGGCCGAGAAGGAGCGCATGGCCGTCCTCTCCTATCTCTTCCGCCGGGTGGAGCGCGAGATCGAGGACCGTCGCCCCACTATCATCGTGATCGACGAGGCCTGGAAGGCCCTCGATAACGCGTATTTCGCCGAACGGCTGTCGAACTGGCTGGTCACCGCGCGCAAGCAGAACACCGTCGCGGTGATGATGACCCAATACGCCAGTCAGCTCGAGCGCACGCGCACCGGCAAGACCATCGTCGAGGCTGTCCCAACGCAAATCCTGCTTCCGAACATCCGAGCCCATGCCGCCGACTACGCGATGCTGAACCTCTATGAGAAGGAACTCGATGTGCTTCTCAACACCGGCAGCGACAGCCGCCTTGCTCTCATCCGCGACGACCAGGGATCCATCGTCGTTGATGCCGATCTGA
The DNA here is from genome assembly GCF_009363715.1 of Roseovarius sp. THAF9. Classification (NCBI taxonomy): domain Bacteria; kingdom Pseudomonadati; phylum Pseudomonadota; class Alphaproteobacteria; order Rhodobacterales; family Roseobacteraceae; genus Roseovarius; species Roseovarius sp. THAF9. The sequence continues at coordinate 50,148 of NZ_CP045405.1, read as the reverse complement.
GCGCCCTCGGGCCCAATCTCACCATCCTCGGCGGCATGGAAAAAGGTGAAACGCTCGTCGGCGCCGATTACCGCGACCGCTCTGACTTCTGGAGGCTTTCATGACACGCATTTTGTTGCTTCTCGCCGCGCTCGGCGCTTTGGCCTCTTGCGCCCAATACAAGGAACCGCAGGCCAATTGCTTCACCTTCCTGGCCTCGACGGCGCCCGTCGCGCCGGATTGCAGCTTCACGCCCCTCGGCGCATTGGTAGGCGACGTTGAGGTCTAGGCTGCCTCATATCCTGGCCCTTTGCCTGCTCCCCGGCATCGCCTTGTCCCAAGGTGTGCCGACCAATGACAGCGGGCTGACCGCACGCGATATCGTCGAGACCGGCGATCGCGAGGTTGACCTCGCCATCCAGTCCGACAAGCTCGCCTTGCGCGAACTCATCGCTGAAATCGAACGCGAGCAGCTGGAAACCCTGCAGCGCATCCTCGATGCCCAGACCAGCTTTGGCGGCCAGGGCCTGCCGGTCATGGTCTCGGGGTTGGAAAACGGCAGCGGTGATCCCGCACGTTCTGTTGAAGCCGTCTATGGAAATGCCGAGATCGATCCCAATCCCGGCGGTGTGCAGATGTTCGGGGATGCGGCAGAAAACATCGAGCAGCTCATCATCCGCGTGGCCCAGGAGACCGGCGGGTTTGCGGGCGTGGGGCGCGCGGGTCTCTCGCTTGTCCAATGGCGCGCCTTGCTGCAGGCGCTCATCTGGCAGGAAAGCCGCTTCATCATCGGCGCGCGCTCTCCGGTCGGTGCCTTTGGCCTCACCCAGATCATGCCGGGCACCGCCAGCGATCTCGGCATCAACCCGGAATACTATGACAGCCCCTACCTGCAGTTGCATGGCGGCGCGCGTTACCTCGCAACGCAACTGAACACCTTCGACGGAAACATCATCAACGCGCTCGCGGCCTACAACGCCGGACCCGGCCGCGTGTTCGAATATGGTGGGGTGCCGCCCTTTGCCGAAACCCAGCATTACGTCCAGGTCATTCCCGAACGCTACAATCTCTACCTGAGCCGCATCGGTGGAATCGAAGCGCTCGGCACGATCGACCCCGCTCTGCTGGCCAATGCCAACCTCTCGATCACCGGGCATGGGGCCGCCTTTTATGGCAGCAACTCGCCCGCCGCGATCCGCCAAGCCGCCCTACGCATCCAAGAAATCGTCGAGCGGATTTCCGAAACCGAAGACGTTCAGGAAAGCATCGCGCTCAATACCTATGCCCGCGCCGAACTCGTACGTCTCGTTGCCGCCCGCATCAGACTTCAGGCAGCACGGACCCGCGTGCTTTCCGCCGAAGAGCTGGCGCAGGCCAGCGCCCACATGGCCGAAGGCGCCTTCATGGAATTCACGATCAGGGAGATTGAATGATGGGACGGAAGTTTCTGAGAACGGCCTTGGCCGCAACGCTCGGGATCGGCCTGCATCTGGGAGCTCTCTCACCTGCCTTCGCGCAAGGCGTGCCCGTCGTCGACACCCAGAACATCGCGCAAAACATCCAGCAGCTCCGGCAGATGATCGAAGACGAGATCCTGCAGAACGAGCAGCTGACGCAGCTCCGCGAACAGCTTGCGACGCTCACGGACCAACTTGGCGAACTGCAACGAACCTACGAAGCCCTCACCCGCCTCGCCGAACTGCCGGAAATCATCCGCACGGAAATGGAAGATGATTTGAACGGTCTGCTCGACCAGGAGTTCGGCGACATCCTTGCGACGATCGAGGCGATCAAGACGGGGGATTTCTCCGGCCTGTCCGGTTCCGGCGCGGGCGAGATCGAAACCCAGATGGACCGGGTGCTGGCCGATCTCGGCTTTGACGACGACACGCTTTCGGAAATGGCCACCAGCGGCAATCCCGGAGCAAACCGTGTGGCGACGCAAGCCACGACCGGTGCCCTTGTCTCGGCGGCGGCCCAGAACAGCTACGAGGATGCTGGCCAGTCGCTGGAACGCGTTGACCGGCTCGTTGGGCTAATCGATGACATGGACGAACTGAAGGAAAGCATCGATCTCAACACGCGCATGACGGCGGAACTGGCGATCGCGCTTGTCGCCATGTGGCAGCTCGAAGCCGTACAGACCGTGGGTGATGGAACAGGCGGCGTGATTGATGCCGCCACCATCGCCGAAGAACAGCGCTTCATGGACTTCACGCTGCCCGAGTTGCGCGCGGATTAAGGCGTTCAGAAATTGACCTGCAAGATCAAAAATCGGTTTTCGCGTTCGAGCGCAGCGAGAGGCAGCGAAGAACCGATGCCGCTTGTTTCGAAACGCCGAGTTGAGGTGTGACGCGTGGCGAGTGAACAGGAAATCATCGAGGAAGAACTGGTCTACGGCGCTCTGCGCCGCGAACGGCTCTGGCAGCGCCTGGGGCTCATCGGTTTGATCTTCGGCATCCTCGGATGCCTGAGCGCGGCGGCTGTCGCGATCCTCGATGTCGATCCACCGCCTGTGGTCGTGCCTTATGATCCCGCTACCGGCTTCGCACTCCCCGAAGCCTCAGTGGGCGCGACTTCTGTCACCGCCAACCAGGCCATCATAGAGGCGGAAGTCTTCCGCTATGTGACCGATCGGGAGGTCTACAACCAGCTCGACAACGATCTGCGCATACGCAGCGTTCTGCGCCGCTCGGACGGGGCCGCCGAAAGCGGGCTGCGCCAAATCTGGAACAGCGCCAACGAGAATTACCCGCCGACCGTCTATGGCCCCAATGCCCGGCTCGACGTGGAAATCCTCAGCATCAACCGCATTGGTACAAACCGCGCCACGGTCCGCCTGCGCAAGCGCCTGACGTCTATCAATGGCGTTCAGACAGGCCACTTCACTGCCACGCTTCTCTTCGAGTTCCGCCCCGAGACCCGCCGCTCAATCGACGAGGTCTGGACCAATCCTTTCGGCTTCACCGTGCTCGAATATTCCATCCGCTCCGACAGATTGGAGAATTAGTTTGCTTAAGAAGGCCCTCGTAACAATTGTGCTTGTGCTGCTGCCCGGCTTCGCCTTCGCCGAAGCCATCCCCCGTGGCGGGCCCAACGACAATCGGGTGCGGCTGGCCACCTACCAGGAAGGCCAGGTCTATCGTCTCAATGTCTCGCTCACCCATGTGACCACGGTCGAGTTTGGAGAGGGTGAGAGCATCCGCTCGATCATCGCAGGCGACACGGAAGGCTTCGAGATCGACGGTGTACCCGGCGGTCAGGCCTTTGCGATCAAGCCCATCGCGCGTGGCGTCCATACCAATGTGACCGTCTATACCAACCGCCGCAGCTATTACTTCAACGTCCAGGAGACCCGCAGCCCAACCTTCTACGTGGTGCAGTTCCGCTATCCGGAAGACAATACGCGGCCCACACGTGCCATCGCGGCCCAAGCGCCAAACTACAATTACGGCGCCAACGCGCGGACCGAGTTCACCCCGACCCGCGTCTGGGATGACGGGACCTTCACGTATTTTGAGTTCCCGCGGAACGCGCCGGTGCCCGCGATCTTCCGCTACGCAAACGGCCGCGAGCGCACAGTCAACACGCAGGCCACCGAGGACGGCGTGATCCGGGTGTCCGGCGTGAACAGGCAATGGGTTCTGCGGGTCGGGGAAGAGGTGGTCTGTATCGAGGCCACACCGCTAGCGGGGGTAGGCTCATGAGCGACGCTGGAAACACAGATCTCGAAAAGCGCCTCGCCGCCCTTGAACGAGGCAAAGGAACAGGTCGACTCGCTGCCCCGCGGCGCTCACCGCTGCTCGCTTTGGTCGTCGTCCTCGTGATCGGCGCGGGCGGTGCCCTATTCTATCTCCTCTCCCAACCCGAAGAAGAGGAAGCCCTGCCCACGGCCACGCCGGACGTGTTCCAAAACGAAGGCGACGGGTTTGGCGCCATCGAAACGCTGCCCCCTCCGGAAACTGAAGAGGTCGTTGTCGCACCAGAACCGGTCGAGCCGAACACTGAGCTTCTGGCGCAGCTCGCCGCCCTTCAGGCCCAAATCGAGGAATTGCGCAACGCGCCCGAACCGGTGGTCGAGGAAGACACGGCCGCCGCGGAAGCCATCGATTCGTTGACCGCCCAAATCGCCGCACTGCAAACCGCATCAGAGGCCGCGCAGCAGCAGTTTCGCGATGAGCTCACGGCCCGCGACCGTGAATTGGAGCAACTGCGCATGGATCTTGAACTCGCGCAACTCGAAGCCAATCGTCCTGCCCCGGCGCCCTTGGGGCCTTCCGAGGACGAACTGCGCGCGCGGGAAGAAGAACGGCTCCGTCGCGAGGAGGAAGCAAGACGGCTCGCGGACCTCGAACGCCGCGCAGCCGAGGAACGCGCGTTTCAGCAAAGTCGCATCACCTCGCCCACCATCGCCTTTGGTGGCACGTCGGGCGCGAATGAGACGGCTCTGACCGAACGCACCTTCGGAGAGGTGACGGATTTTGTGCTGAACGGCGCACTGCCCACGTCGGTCACGCAGGCCGAGGTTATCGCCAATCCATCGAACACGATCATCCAGGGCACGATGATCCAGGCCGTCATGGAAACCGCCCTCGACAGCTCCCTGCCCGGCCAGACCCGTGCCGTTGTCTCCGAAGATGTCTTCAGCTTCGACGGCTCACGGCTGCTGATTCCGCGCGGGTCCCGTCTCATCGGGCGGTATCGCTCGGGCGTCGATATCGCGCAGCGCCGGGTCACCATCGCCTGGGATCGTATCATCTTGCCCGACAACCAGACCGTCCAGATCAGTTCCTTCGGGGGCGATGAACTTGGCCGCTCCGGTGTGACCGGCTATGTCGATACCAGATTTGACGAGCGTTTCGGTTCTGCCGCACTGATTTCTCTGATATCCGCCGCGCCGAACGCCGCCGCCTCCAATGTCGAGGGCGAGACTGCCGCCGACGTTCTCGAAGACATTGGCGATGATCTTGCCGATGCCACGGACAGCGTGATCGGCGATTACCTCTCCATTGGCCCCGTTATCTATGTTGACCAGGGCGCGCGCGTCACGGTGATGGTCGACCGCGATCTGGAGATCTTCTGAGCCCATGTCGCTGAGCTATCTCCAGACCTCGCTTGACCGGATCGACGCCGCCGCACGCGATGATGTCATCGAGATCTGCATCAACCCTGACGGCAGCTGCTGGGGCGAGTTCCAGGGGGATCATTTCATGCGGGCGTTGGACCAAAAGCTCACGGCGATGGAGGTGAAGGACCTCGGAAATCAGATCGCCTCATCCGCCAACACAACCATGAGCAAGGACCGCCCGATCGTCTCTGTCTCGATCACCTACAAGGGGCGGCCGATCCGCGCTCAGGTCATCACCCCTCCCGCCGTGTTGTCCGCCATGTCGATCAGCCTGCGGTTCTTTTCAAGCTTGCCGCTCGACGGAATCGCGATCGATTTTCTCTATGGCAAGGAACGAAAGCTTGAAGAACTCCGCCTCGAGAAAACCTGCGAACTGCGCGAGGTCATGGCTGCAGGCGTCATCGACGATGCGTTGGCCTTCTGCGTCGAAAACAAGCTCAACATGATCGTCTCGGGTGGTACCTCCACTGGCAAAACCGTGGCTGCGCGTAAGATCCTCTCCCACGTGCCGTCCGAGGAACGCATCATCACCATCGAGGAAGCGGCTGAGCTTCTGCCGACTCAGCCAAATGCCGTGACTCTCATCGCCAATCGCGACGCGGAGTTCCAGACCGCCGATGTGCTGCTCACCGCAACGCTGCGGATGCGCCCCGACCGGATCATCCTCGGCGAGGTGCGCGGCAAGGAGGCCATGACCTTTCTCGAAGCCATCAACACCGGCCATGGCGGCTCCATGACCACGCTCCATGCCGAAACCCCTCAACTTGCCGTGCAGCGTCTGGCCATCGCGGCGCTCAAAACCGAGATACCGATGACCTATGCCGATATGATCCAGTACATCGAAAATTCCATCGACGTGATCATCCAGGCCGGTCGCCACGACGGCAGGCGCGGCATCACAGAATTCTACCTCCCCGGCGCAGACCAAATCGGAGCTTCCCAATGAAGACCTTTGAATATGACATCCTCAGCTTTCCCATGACCCGCAAGACGAGTCTTGCCGACATGCAGGCCAGCCTGAATATGAAGGGGGCCGAAGGCTGGGAGGTGGTGTCAATCAGCTCCTCGGAGTTCGCCAATATCGGGCACACCGTTTTCCTGAAGCGCGAAACCATGCCCGCTGGAGCCACGGCATGAGGCTGGCACGGCTAACCCTTGCTTTGACCGGAGTGGCCCTGAGCCTACCGGCTGTCCCCGCCTTCGCCGAGCCCAACCTGGTTCCGACACTCGATCGCAGCTTCAATGTCTGTCCGGACCGGCCCGCTGAGCCCGTCTGGATGCAAGATGTTCCTCTGCGCCAAGCCTATCAGCGCGTGTTGGTCCAGGATATCTACCGCGCCCAGAATATGGAGCGCATCGTCGAGACCGGTGGTTGCGACTGTGAAATCCAGTTCCCGCCCTGGGACGCTGCCGAGGCGGTGTTTCGCGAGGTCCACGCGAGTGACAAACGATGGGAGATGCTGCAGGCCTCGGACGCCTACAACCGCCGCGCCAACGCCGCCCGCCCTGCCGCCAAGGCCATCTGCGAAGCCGCGGGCAATTGGTAAGGCTGATCCCCCATGAGCGTCGTCACCTACTTCGTTGAAACCTCCCAGGACTATCTCGACACCGCCGCCGAAACCCAATTCGGAGCCGTCGCGGCAACGGTTGGCACGCTCCTGGTTCTGGGAACAACGCTCGTGGTGATCCTTGTCTTCCTGAACATGATCTACCAGTACAGGGCGATGGACGGGCGCACGGCCTTCTGGCTCGCGGTCAAGATCGGGTTGATTGGGATATTCGCGACCAACTGGGTGCAGTTCAACGCCCTCTCTTCCGCTATCCTGGCCGGCATCGACAACATTGCGGGCGCGCTTGTCGCCTCGGTCGGTGGTGGAACTCCCGGCCCTTCTGGTACCTTTGCGGAAGAATTCGACCGGCTGATCGCGGAACTCGGCGACTACCTCAATGCCGCCGGATCAGAACTTAACTGGATGGCCGGGGCCATGCTCGACATAGTGGGTGTTCTTCTACTCTCAATCCTCGGCGGGCTGGCCGCCTTCATCCTCGTGGCCTCGCGCCTGATGATCGCCCTTCTGATCGGGATTGCCCCGGTGATGGTTTTCCTGACCCTCTTCGAGGTCACCAAGGATTATTTCGCGCGCTGGCTGTCGGCACTGGTTTCCTTTGCGCTTTATCCCATCGTCGTCGCAGGCGTGTTCGCAACGATCACAGGCGTTTCCTCCGCGCTCATCGGTGAACTAGGCGATCCCGAAGGGGCCTCAAACATCGGCGCGCTCATCCCCTTCTTCATGATGGTGCTCATGGCCAAGGGCTTCATCATCGCAACGCCCTTCATCATCCGTGCGATCTCGGGAAACATCATGATGCCCGCCCTCTCCGGTGGCCTCGGCGGCGGCTACAGCTTCGCCCGCGCTGCAATGGGCAGCCAGCAGGCCTACAATCGCTACTTGATCGGCGGGGCAAGTGGCGCGGAATACGCAGCCCTCAAGGCGCGGCAGTTCTTCGGCGTGCAGCAGATGCCGGTGCGGCAAGGCATGGGACAGACGGGGCAAGCAAGCGGCACAGGATCATCGGGGGCCGGGTCTCGAATGCTGGCGCAACTGGCCCGGTTGGCTAGGTTGGGGCGGCGATGACGGGTACCGGTCACGAACTCGATTTGGCCAGAGGGCAGTATTTCATCGTCCCACAACACTTGGGCGCATCCTTACAAATATCCTGGATAAAGTCGTGCTGCGCCTTGCGACGCCTGTGCTCCAGTAAAGCAATGCGCTCTAGTGCAGATCTGTTTGGACACTCTGCCCTTAGGATCGGTTTCCCACCTGTCATCTCTCGGTCGGTGTCTACTGGACGGCAAACAATCGAACGATTGCTGTCGGCCTGACGCGTGCATCCCCTCGGGCAAGGAGTTCTAGAATTGAGCAATCGATCCAAGCGGTGAGATGCCTTGGGTAAGGAGTTGGCCAACCAGCCCTTCCCGCGGAACATGCCGACTAGGATCTCTTCTTTCCAACCCAATGGAGCAGCCAGCTCTTCCATTTTTTCCTGAATCCGCGCCGCGTCCCCGTGAGAAAGACCTCCTTCAAGAGGCCACACTCCATACTTCCGCGCATACTCCTGATGAAGGAGGAACATGCGTAGGTATTCCCACCAGGCTATCGCCGCATGCGCTTCGATTAGCGGTTCAGTTGATCCATAGGAGATACAAAAGGTGGCATCGGGATTGATGTGTCTCTCAGGACAGGAAGCGGGGAAATGATTGGCCGCTACGTCCTCCGCCACGCTAACGCCTCCTCCGTGCAATAGAGCGAGCTTCAGAAGGTAGTGTCCCGCGATCGATCCGCTCGCCTTTTGGGGTTCGCAAGTTACCTGCGCCGTTGCTGGTCTATCTGTTTCTACTCTGACCCATAAAGGGGTGTGTTTCAGCAGTAGCCTAAGAGAGTTCATTTCTTTGCGAGATGCGCGCGCGGTTGGCTTGGTTCCGAGGGGACGTGGGCTCGAGCGTACAACGGTTGAGCCAATTCAGTCGGCGTCGCAAGAATGCTAGCTGAGACATCGTCGTAGTCGACTTCTCTCGCGTACCCCTGATCACTGAGGACATCAATAAGGCCCTTGGGAGCAACACGAAGTGCGTCTGGTCCGATCTTTACACCGCCCTCGTTGCACTCTCGCTGCATTTTCTCCGACGTAGATGTGGCCTTTGATGACGCCACTCGTACGGATCGTTCGCCTCGAATACCAATCCTCGAAATCGGAGTCGGGCCGAGCTCTAGACCTACGGCAAGCTCTAGGCTTTCGATCTCCTCAAGCATCGATTTGCAAAGGTCGAAGGAAGCATGAAATCCCGCTGCGCACTGTGTGGCTGTGGCGACACTCTTAGCTTCGTCAGTTGATGTGCCGCTGCCTTCTGCAACCAAAGCATGGATACTGTCACCGATGAACCGAACTTTGCGACCGCCAAAGTCGGCTTCTGCCACGTTTTGAAACTCTTGGCGTATGACAAAGAGCGCGCGCACGGCATCCTGAATGTTTCCTTCGGACACCGCCTCGTCGATGAAATTGGTGTAGCCCGATATGTCGGCGAACAATGAGACCAGAGGCATCCGGATTGATTTGCTCGGATAGAGTTGCGAGTAGTCAATCTCGCTCAAAGGAGGCTGCTTGAAGGAAAACCTAAAATCGGAGGAAGTTAAGTCGTCCACAATCCCCTTTCGAACATCGCCCGACCAAGTGTCTACAACTCGTTCCGAAAAGGCTTGCCTGTTGGTTACGCCAAACATCAAGCTGCCATCGTCAGAAGTGTAGGCTGAATTCGTGCTGATTTGGCTTGCGTTCAGCCCCAAAAACTCTTCGAGCACGCCAACTTCTTGATATCCAAGCACGGCTCTAACTCGGTCTGAAACGTACACACCGGCCGTATCACCTTCTGCAAGCTTTGCTGCATGGTTGGCCGCTGAACCGAGAAACATCGGTTCTTGTTCAGACCCGGTCCCGTTGTTGATCGCAACGCATGTCCCAACATCAACACCGATCCGGAACTCAGTTCCAAACTCCCCATTGGCCAACCGATCATTGGCCAATTGGACTACGCGCTTGAAATCTTCAACAAAGGCAAGGGCTTGACCTATAGTTTCTCGCGATACTCCGCCGCCCCCGGTCTCAAGAAAAACTGCATGCATCCGCCCGCTGTGAAAGTCGACCCTTTGTGCACTGGTTTCTTCGATCACGCGATCCGCCGCGCCGTAGTATAGATGCAGCCCCTTAAGCGCCCGCGCGTGAGATGCCTCGGTTTCACGACCATCGTCCAAACGCATCTCATGGTACCCTACGATCGAGATATAGATCTGAACAGTATCGACTACGACTGCCTTGTCCCTTGGTAGGCTGAAAAGCGGCGGCGTAGTGGGCTGCTTCATCGCTGTCTGCAGCGCCTTATCGATTTGATATCGCGACCAATATTGGTCGAAGCGCTGGACATCCACTTCGGGCACTTCATCCAAGAGCTTCTGAATACGATCACGTGCGACCGAGTGCTTCCAAGGCATGATCTTCATCTCCTAACATAGCGGCTCAGCATGGCAGCGAGTCGCAAAGTTTTTTCTGTGATCCTACAAAATAGTAGTTTCCAAGAAAATGTCAATATGGTAGAAATTGGGAGACATCAGGGGGGACAAGCTATGGACATCAAACCAAGTGTACGGCGACGTTTTGAGTTTATCGATTTTCAGTTGCAATGGACAGGTTCGATCGGTCGCAAGGCCTTGCAAAGTCAGTTCGAGATATCGCCTCAACAAGCGACAAACGACCTAACCACATATCTTGATATCGCACCCCGCAACATGAGCTACGACCCGCGACGCCGATCTTACGTCGTGGGTTCAAAGTTCAAGCCAAAGTTCTCCAGCGGGGAGTCTTCCGGTTTCTTTCTTCATCTGGAGATGTTTCATCAAGGCTATCGCACTAAAGAGGAAATTTGGCCAACTCACTTGCCGGAGTTTGACGCTGTTGCCATCGCGTCTCGCAAGGTTGATCCGAAAATTCTTCGATCAGTACTCGATGCAATTGATGCAGAAGCATGTTTGGAGGTTCGATATGTTTCGCTCAGCTCAGACTCAGAAACCATACGAACGCTTTGCCCTCATGCCATTGCTAGCGACGGACACCGATGGCACATGCGTGCCTATGATGTGGAGAAGGGCCGGTTCTCAGACTTTGTGCTTTCAAGAATTGAAGCCGCAAGCGTATTGCAAGAGGAATGCCCGGATCCGCGCCCAGACGCACTTTGGCAACAAATAGCAGCGCTAAAACTTCAGGCAGATCCAACCCTTACCGCAAGGCAAAGAGAACAGATTGAGATCGAGTACGGCATGGTTGACGGCGTTCTCGAGCTCCCAGTGCGCAAGGCAATGCTGTTCTATTACCTTAGATTCTACGGCTTTGATCCTCTCGAAATGGATGGGAAGGCCATGCGAAATAAGAGCAGCTACCGTCTCAAAATACTTAACTTGGAAGAAATAGAGACTTGTTTGGAAAGAAGAAAATAAGCGATCCACCGCCACCGGTGGAAAATGATCAATTGTCGACAGAAGTGTTAGACAAGCACCGACAGATCATTTGTCGAAGCGAACTCGTTGCCAATGAAGACGACCTCGCGGCTAAAATTATTGGCATGTCGAGGCTGGTTAAGTTCGACAAGGGTCAGGTTTTAATGACCCACGGCGAGGATGCTGATGACGTTTACTTCATTTTGTTCGGATCCGTCAGAGTATCCATCAACTCAACCTTCATTGATACCAGAGAGGCACCTCAGACCATTGGCGAAATGGCGGCAATGAAACCAGGTGCTGCTCGCTCCGCAGATGTCTGTGTCGAGTCCGAGAAATTGGAAGCACGGGTTATCTCGGCACACGACTTTAGAACTCTAATGTCCACGCACACCGAGTTTTCTACGCGACTGTCGAGCATGGTAGATTCCATGAATCGAAAAAACATAAGATTACTTGGCACCAGTAGTAGATCGCCGGGAAACGCCTGGACATGGACTTCGATAGTGTTCGGCGCAGTAGTTGGACTCCTTTGTGGCATTTGGCTTGGGCTTGGGGGCTCTCCACTTTGGTTTGCGATTTTGTCGGCCCTCGGTGCCGGTGCCTTGAGCACCCTCGTTGCTATCCGGATGAATCCAGACCTGATTTATCGCAACATGTTTTGGCTTTCGGGCGCAGCTATGATTGCTCAAACAGTCCAAACCGTCTTTAGCCTTTCATTTTCAGTCGATGGGACACAGAACCAACTGCCGCTTCTTTGGAATTTCAACTCGAACCCCGAGCAGAAGTGGTGGGTTGTCTTAATAATCTATCTCTCCCTTGCCGCGTTGGCGTTCATGTCTTGGCTGGCAGATCGAGATCTTCGAAGGAACTCCAGCAAAAGTGAGTGAATTCGAGAACAAGATACACGATGACGTTCGGGGCATCTTCAAATCAGCCTGGACTGAGACCAAAGGACAAGTTGTTCCAAAGTCAGAAGACCTGGGCCTGTCAAATGTTGGGCGTTCAATATCCGCGACGATACTCTACGCAGACATTGATGGGTCAACACAGATTGTAGATCGATACGACGCCAAGTTCGCGGCCGAGGTTTACAAAGCGTTTTTGCTCTGCGCCACAAGGGTGATCCGGCTAAACGGGGGAGATGTTAGATCCTTCGATGGTGACCGAGTGATGGGCGTATTTATCGGAGACAGCAAGAACTCTGACGCTGCCAAAACAGGTCTTCAGATCAACTATTTGGTTAAGAAGGCCATCAATCCAGCACTGAAAGACCAATACACATCGACCAAATTTTCTCTTCGCCATACCGTTGGAATCGATACGTCAGAGATGCTCGTTGTGAGGAGTGGTATTCGCAACAATAATGACCTCGTATGGGTCGGAAGCGCCGCCAACAATGCTGCACGAATGAACTCTCTTTCGAGCGATTTCGCAACGCGGTTGACTCCAGCCGTCTACAAGAAATTGAACGAAAAATCGAAATTCGGCGGAAACCCGAGGCGCAACATGTGGACCAGCGCGGACTGGAATGGGCGAACAATCTACCGATCCTCTTGGACTTGGCGACCATGAACTCCTATTTCGACCATCAAAGCAGACACTTAAGACTTGTGCAGCGAAAGACCTCTTCCCGCCCGCTCGATCGAAATACGATCCTAGCCACCCTATCGGGTAAACAGCTTTTCACCGCCGTCCTCTCGCAGCATCGCTTCCATATCGTCCAAGCCATCAACGGCAGACCGCATCTGCGCCTCATCATCCACGCCCACTGTCTCGGCATCCGCAACCTGGCCCCCCAAATCCATTTCCATCTGTCGTTGTTCCTCGGCGATAACGGCTTGAACGACGGGCGCGGTCTTCTTTGTGGCGACATCGGTTTGCCCTGAAGATTGGCCACCAGCAGCCTCGCGTGCCCGCTCCACATCAGCTTCAGAACCACGGGGCCCGCTCGACGGCGGTGTCATCGGCATGGCGCGCATACTCAGCGGCAGGTTCCCCTGCGGCCCCCCTCCCCCCTGATCCGGAAACGGCAACTCACCCGTCTGCGCCGCGTGGATCGCCTTGAACAGCCGGTCGTCAAAATATTGGATCCGCTTTGCACGGACCGGCATTTGCGCATCGATCACCATGACGATCTCGTCGAGCGGCAGGCGGCGGGCCTCATCTTCGGGGAGCAAGGAGCTCTCCTCGGTCCGTGTGGATTGGCTGCGCCCTTCAAAGGGGTTCTTGCCGATGGACTGGGAGCGCGTGACCACGGTTTTCGTGGTCTTGCCGACCGCCTTGCTCAACTCTTCGACGGTTTTCTCATCCGAAGGCGTCAGGTAGAGCTTTACACCCGCGTTCCCCTGCAGCGCGCGGCGCGTGTTCTCACCATAGATTTCATCGAGGGCGGGGATTGTCTGGGTGACCACGGCCAGATGACCGCGGTAGGTCCGCAAGGTCTCGATGCTCTCGACCACGATGGGCATCTTGCCCAGGCGGTTGAACTCATCGAGCATGATCATCACCGGCCAAGGCTCATCCGGCCCGGGATCCATTTCCTGCATGGCCGAGAGGAGATCGGAGAAGAACAGCCGGATCAGCGGCGCGAGCGGCTTCACCATGAGAGGCTGGACCACCAGATAGACCGAAAAGGGCTTCTTGCGGATCGTCCGGAAATCAAAGTCCGACACCGCCGTCGCCTCATCAATCGCCGGGTTCTGCCATTGATCGAGCCCCGAGGTCATCAGGAGCGAAACGTAGGAGGTCAGCGTGTCGTTGTTGGTCGAGGCCAACCGCGTGAAGATCAGCTTGGCCGCCCGGTTATCGACCTCGTGACCCCGCGCAAAATACTCCTTCTGCTTGTTCCCGCCCGAGGCGGCGATGCGGTAGATTTCGCCCAAGGTGGGACGCTTGCGCTGGAAGGCCAGCAAGCCTGCTGCCACAAAGAGATCGATCCCGCCCTTGAGGAGGCCCTGCACCCGGTCATTGTCGCTCTGCAGGAAGAGCGTCGCCAGAAGCTGCAGTTCCATCTGCTGGCGCGCGGGATCTTTCAGCTCAAAGATACGCAGGAGCGGGTTGTAGCGATGCGTGCGCTTGCCCTCCCAATCGGTGGGGGCAAAGCGATAGACCTTGTCGCCCTGGGCGGCGCGGTGGCGCGCCGTGGCCTCGAAACACTCGCCCTTCACATCGAGGGTGACTGCGGAGCCCTGCCAGGTCAGCAGGTTCGGAATGACGAAGCCCGTGGTCTTGCCGCGACCCGTGGGCGCCACGATCAGCGCGTGTGGGAAGACCTTCGAGCAGATGTATTTTGCGCGGGATTTTGGGGGGCCGAGTTTGCCGAGGATAAATCCCGTGCCGGGCGCCCCGAAGAAGCCATTGGCCTTCATCTCGCGCGCGCTCTGCCAATGAGTCTGGCCAAACCGTGTGAGGGCCGATCCCGAGAGGGCGAGGCTCAGCATCAGGCCGGCGGCGGCGAAGCTGCCGATGATCAGGTGGATGAGCTGGGCATCTTCGGGGCGGCGATCGCGGATCGCCAGATAGTTCTGCGCGATATAGGCAAAGTCGATCTCGGCCCCGAAGCCGAGATCCTGGTAGCTCAGCACCGCCGAGGCGATGGTATAGCCAATGGCCCCTGTCACCAGCGTTACCAGCAAAACGCCGGTCGCGATCCGCGCCCTTCCCATGGCGGCGCTCAATGGACCTGACCCCGCTCGGTCTCGCCATCCACGTCTGTCGCGCGGTGTTTTTCATACTCGGCATCGGCGAGATCATCGACCACCTGACGCAGGGCCTCGGTATTGGCCGTCGCGGCATCCGATTGCAGATAGACCTTGGCAACATAGAGCCTGTCGAGGCGGTCCTCGAGAACCTTGTCCAGCGCATCGGCATCCCCGGATGTGAGCCGGCCCAATTGACGGTCATCCAGCACCCGCGCGATCTCGGTTCGGAAAGCGTCCCGCTCCGCCTCGGTCTCGAAGGGCGCGGACAACTCCCCCGCCCGCTCATGGTCCAGGACGCGCGCAACCTCCTCTGGGACACGGCCGGCACGGTCAGACTGCGGCGCCGTTTCATCGCGGGTGGCTAGACGTTCGTCACGCGTGCCAGACCCGAGCCCGTCGCGCATCTCGGTTTCGCGGCGGACCTGATTGATGGCCTCCGTGTCCCGGATTTCGACGACGGCCGCATAGGTCGCGCCGAGCCCACGGGCGAGGTGGGACGGCATGTCCGGATAGCGCGCGCGCAAGTCATCCGTGACTGCATCTGCAACGGGCGTGCGGAGGTCGCGTTCCTCCATGATCCGGTCGACATCGCGGGTGATCTCGCTGGCGCGGGCCGCATCGGTGATGGTCTCCCTGTAGGGCTCAGACCGATCGATCACATCGCCCGGGCGTGCGAGCAAGTCCGGGTGTGCCCCGAGATACGCGCGCTGCTCCGTCTCGATCCGGCGCTCCGCCTTTGAGGCCACCTCCCACTCCCGGTCCTCAATCTGCTGCGCGGTCAGGCCGTCTGCGCGCATCTCCTGACGGATTGTCCCTTCCATCTCCCGCACCGTGCCCTCGTGATAATGGTACCGCCCGCTGACCGCTTCCTGCTCCATGACGCCATCCTGCCGCAGCACGTTTTCCCGTTCCAACAGCGTGCCAAGCGCGACATGCACATCGTTGAGAATGTCGCGCGCCTGTTCCAGATCAGCGCGGCGTTCGAGGTTCAGAGCACGCGCCTCAGCTACCTTGGAGAGATCATCGGCGATCCATTGATGCTCGAGCGCTGCATTTGACGCCCCGGTTTCGATCCGGGCCATCACTTCCGATGTGCTGATCCCGGTTCCGCGCAGCGCGGTGTCTATGCGCGACCGCAAGTCCGGCCCGGCCAGACGGTCCAGCCGGCTGGCGTCGATATTGGCCTCAGAATAGACCCCGCCTTCCGAAGGAGCCTCGGAGAGCGTGGATGATCGCAAACCGAGAGGCTGCATGTGCTGGACCTGCGCCTGGATCTCGATGAGGCGTTTTTCGAGCACGGGCCGCTCGGCATCGGGCTTCTCGGCAATCATGCCCTGCACCCGCGTGAGCTTCTCCGCATAGAGGCTTCTCAGATCCTCGAAACTTTGATCCTCGGCCATATACACATCTCCTGTTCGGTCCACCTGCCCACCGCGCGCCAGCATCTCGCCCGCGCGGAAGAGTGCCGCCGAAATATCCTCGCGGGCCTCCCGGGAGGCCTCCGCGGCAAGCGAGTGGTAGACAGTTCTGGTGTTGGCGATCCCCGCGAGCGTCCGCGTCAGGTCGGCCCCCACGCGTTCGCGCTCGCGGGGGGCGCGCCCCTCTTCTTTCGCGGCATAGACTTCGCGGGTAGGGGCGGGGTAATGCACGACACCGCGATCCACCCGACGCGTGGCTTCCAGGCGCACGCCATACTTTTCCGCCTCCTCGACCATGGCGAGGCGGAAGTCGTCATAATTGAAGCGGTGGTTGCGCCCCAGAAAGAAGAACTCGCCTTCCTGCGAGCGGCGGTTCAGCACCAGATGCGCATGGGGATGATCGCGGTCCTCATGCACCGCGATGATGTAATCGAAATGCCCCGCGTCGGTCTGGAAGAACCGATCGGCCACATCCGTCGCGATGTCGCGCACATCCTCGCCGCGGGTGCCGATGGGGAAGGACATGAGCATATGGGTGGTCTGGCCCAGTTTGGGTTTGAAACCGGCGTCCCACCGCTTCGCAAAGCGCTCGGTGAGATCCTTAATGTCACCCGCCTCGAGCTTCGCCTTGCCATCCAGAAACCCGCTCGAATCCACGATATGGGTCGACTTGGTGGTGAGGTACTCGAGCTGGCTTGCGAGCTGCGATTTGGTATGCGTACCGCCGCCCCGGATCGCCTTGAAGACGGCTGGCCTGTGCCCCGCCGCCGCGCGCACAAGCTGGCTCTGCTTGGCGACATGCAGCCCCTGCATCGAGCCCCGGATCCGGCTCCAGCCGTCCCGGAAGACCTCGCCTGTGACAGCGTCAACCGCATCATTCAGCCGCATGGGCAAACTCCCTTAGCGCGGCCTTGGCCTCGAGCTGCATCGCGTCCCGACGACGGCGCAGAAGCAGGTCGATCTCGTCAGCAGAATCCAGGATGAACCGCGCCAACCCGCGCATCTGCGCAAGGCGCGGCTCAGAAAACTCGGCACTCGTGCCACCATCAGCCCCCTGCCCCTGCCGGTTGGCCCGGGTCATCTGCTTGGCGATCTGCGCGACCCCATTGCCCACCTCGTGCAGAGAGGCGCGGTAGCGCGCCATCTCTGCTGCCATCTGCGCATCCGGAACAAACACCCCGCCGGCCGCCTGGATGAGCCGCCGCAGCCCCTCTGCCCGGCTCTCGATTCCGGCCTTCGCCAACACCTCGTCGAGCGCCGCAAGCTCCGCAGCCGTAACCTTCACACTGACCGCCGAGACCGGGATCGCGGCATCCGTCTGGCGCTCTGCATCGGCTTTCAGGACGTAGCGCACTGCCCGCGATGTGACCTCGAAACGCATCGCCAGCTCAGACGTCGACACACCCTCCGCGGCCTCGCGGACGATCTGCATCTTCTCGATCTCTGTCAGGCGTTTTGTTCGGGACATGCGGAAGAAAGACCCCCTATTTCCTGCCACCTTCCACCAAGGCTGCCCCTACCTTACGATAATATACCTATATGTCAATTATATACTTACGTCGCACTCAGTCTTAGGCAGCCTTGGTGTCCGCTTCCCCCGGGGCCCGCAGGGGCGCGGGCCTGCCCACTCGCCATCAAGAACCCCACCTGTCCGATGGGGCCCCTTCCCCAGCACCGCCCGAGGGTCTGACCGAACACGCATGTGTTCGGACGGAACCGCGGGCGGGCGCAAACCCCACCGACAGGGCGGACAGGCAGGGTCAAGGAGGGCCAGATTTGGCTTGCCAAATCTCTGCCGCAAAAACCGGGAGGCCCTGGCCGATAGGTTTTTGCGGATGGCCCCCTTGAGGCTGACTGGCCGGTCTGTCGCGGCCTGATCATTCCGGGCGGAGTGCGTCCGTTGAACGCGCAGGGACCGGCATCCCTGGAACAGGGATCGGGCCGCCCCAAGATCGTCCTGAGGCGGCCCATCCTCGTCAGAGGATTCAGTCCTGGGGATCCTTCGCGCTCGGCGGGAACATCACCAGCTCCGAGACCGCGACCGGGAAGTCGAGCTTGAGGCTGAAGAACTCCGATCCGTCCCCGTTGCGGGTGTTGCGGAACATCGCACCCACGCGCTGAAAACGGGTACGCTCCTGGCCATCGGTATCGGTGAACTTGACGGGGACGGTGGCGACGTAGTGGTTGGTCATTTGGGTTACTCCTTGTTGCGATGGGGATCTGCCAGCACGGGGGCAAGAGGCCCGGTCGCAAGCGCAAATGCGGAGGGTCCGCGCCAAAGGCGTGGAAGCCGTATTTGTGCTTGCCGAAGCGTGAGCTGAGGGCACGATTGGGCCGACCCCGTGCGATCCACATCTATGAGCAAAAAGGAGTGATCCGGATGACCCCTGCCATCACGCCGGTGCCACCATCCGCGTCTGGCCGAGCCTGGCCGGGGTGCTGACGAAGCGCGCCTGCGTGGATGCGATGTTCCGAAACACCATCCGAATGCCGTGCAGTTCTTCAGCCTCAAACGTGACGTCTCCAGTCCTCGCGTCTTGAACTGTCGAGGATACCCACGAGGCGTGCTTAGCCACCTGTTAGACCCGATGCGAATGGGCCGCGCGCTAACGGACCGATGGAAAGGGAATAACGGTCCTGGCGTTGGCAGACTGCCGAGCCAGTGTAGACGAGCGTGCCCACGCCTCGAGAGACACGACGAAAAGGCCGCGCCAAGCGCAACTCCCGACGCACCTTCTGGTCACGGACGACATTGCCGGGTGGTTCATCACCCGAGGGTCCCCGCAATGCGGCGCGCGGGCAAAGTTCAAAGCGGCAAGGAGTGTGGCAAATTTTGTCATATTTTTTGACAAAACCTGGCATTCAATGATATGTCTGAAGTACGAAGGAGGATTGCTATGGCCACCATGAATGTTTCTCTCCCCGATCCGATGAAGACCTGGGTTGAAGCACGCCTGAAAGATGGCAGCTTCAGCAATACAAGCGATTATGTGCGCCACCTTATCCGCCGCGACCAAGAGCGCGCTCAAGCGGTCGAAGCTTTGCAGCAAACGATCGATGAAGGCCTCAAGAGCGGCGACCCCGAGCCGTTCGACTTCAAGACGTTCAAGGCGCGGATGCGGGAGAAACATGCCCGCAAGTAATCTCATCGCCTACCAACTGACGCCAGCAGCCCAACGCGATCTGGAAGACATCTGGCTTTACACGGCGCAGACGTGGTCAATGGCGCAAGCAGACCGATATACCGACATCATGGAAGATACCTTCGATCGGTTGCTCTTCATGCCGGAGATGGCACGTGAACGCCAAGAATTCAATCCACCTGTCCGCATCCATCCCATCGCTGAGCATCTGATCATCTATCAGGTCGAGCGAGATCAGTTGGTTATCTTAAGAGTGCTGGGAGCAGGGCAGGATTGGCACGCGATCCTCAGAGCGGCGGATCAGTAGCTGGCCGCCTCGCCCTCGCCATCACGCGCTTAGGCTCTCGAGAATCGTCTGCGTCCCCGGCATCCGCTTCAGTGAGTTGCCAATATGCTCCCGCCAGCGCGGTCCGACCTCCATGGCAGTGGCATAGGCCCGAGCCAAATCCTCGGGACGGTCCTCGGCCATCGCCTCGATCAGAAAGGCCCCCTGCTCCCTGTCCTTCGCAGATTTGATGCTGCCCGCCCCGTCCCGCCGCCGATCCGCAATGATCAGTTTGTGGATCGCGTATCTCTCCGGGCGTGGCACCCGGACCAGAACGCCCGACCGGTAGAGCGCCGCCGTATGTATCGGTTCGGCGATCAGGAAATTGAGGTAGTTCAGCGCCTGCGCTCCCACGCCCAGAGCTGGAAAGTCTCGGACGCTCTCATCCCCGAAGGCCGGGGTCAGGAACTCGACCAGCTGGCCACTGCCGCCCTTTGCCCATCGCCAGGTCCGCCCCTTGTCGAGCCCGGGAACCGGATCGAACTTCAGCGCTGAGAACGTCTCGGCGAGCCCCGGATCGACCTGATCCTGCAGGGCCACGCTGAGCTTTTCGAACTGCGCGATGTCAATGTCGCCGGAATTGGCCATGCCGCCCAGGGGAAGGCGAATGCCAAGCTCACCTTCATAGAGCCGGAACGCGTTTGTCCCGACGATGGTGCCGCCAAACCGGAATGTCCCCGCTGCGGCCATGGCTGACAGGATGGAACCGGTCGCCCGGTCGGCGGGCGTCATGCCTTCGGCGCGCAAGAGCCGAACCAGCCGCGACCGCTCCGCCTGCCGCGCCTTGGCCGCCATGCGCTGCTCTTCGATCCGGTCGATGCGCGCGCGCGTCTGGTCGCTGTCTTCGCCGATATAGATGAACCGCATCTCGGTTCCGACGCGTCGCGCGGCGTACCAATAGGCCTTGTCACCGCGTTCCTTGAGCGTGGGCTTGCCCTCCACACCGGACAGCGCGTCATCCTTCAGAAGACGCACCAGGTCGGTATAGGCGCTCATCGCGATGCTGCTGAGTGGGGTCATGCCAATCATTTCCAAGTTTTGCTTGGCACGTATATACCTATCAGAAAATATTGCTATACAAAGCAATTTGGGGCACCGCCACGCGCATGAGTAACAACGAAAGGGCCGCCCGAAGGCGACCCTCTCAATTCACGTCTCCGCAGTCTTCTTCGCCGGGTCCGCAACCCGCATGACCGTCAGGCCTTTCGCTTCCGCCTTCTGCCCGAGGTTCAGAGCGACCCCGTTGCCACCGAAGAGCACAACCCCCGTTGCCGCGAACTTGTCGTCCAGCATCTCGTCGTTGCACTTGAACGGTGCCGCCCGTCCGTGCGCGGACCAGCGCGGATCGAAGCGCGCCTGCGCTATCCCGCGTGCCCGGGCCCACCGAGCCGCGATCATCTCGGCCCCGTGCTTGCCACCCTTGTGGCAGAGGAAGATCTCCTGATTGCGGTTCTGCCTGATCCGCTCGCGAACCTTGTCGAGCGTGTTGAAGATCACATCGACATCGGTCCAGTCGGTGGCGCCTGAGACGATCAGGGGGACCCCCTCGACCTTCGATTTCTCGGCGGTTTCGCGGTCATGCTGCTCCAGGAGCTGCCGCGCCTCGAAGACAGCACCCGTCTCTTGCGCCCGGACGCTTGCGCGCGACCCGGCTGCCGGGATGAAGGCGTGACCGGTCTCGATCTCGTAGCATTCCGCCGCCGCCTCGCTCATCACCTCGATGGCGCTGACGATCTCGCGCAGCTGCAGAAACCGCGCCTGCGCTTCTTCTAGCGCGGTCTCGGCAATCTCCGATCCGTCGTGGGATTTTGCCAGCGCGCCGATCTTGTCGGCGGTGCGGTCGACCTCCTTGCCGAGTGCCACCTTGCGACGCTGCAAGATCGTCGCGAGCCCATGGGCCAAGGGTTCGACTTCTGCTTCAAGCCCGGTCCCGCGCAGCGGACCGAGCAAAGCCTCGAAGCTTTCGCGGACGATGCTGTCCTGAAGGATGTGATCTTCGGGGATCGGCAGCTGTGCGTCCTTCTCGATCAGTCCGAAAAGCTCGATGGTCTCGTAGGTGTTCGCAGTGTCGTAAGCCATGTCTGGTCTCCAGTATTCGGTTGAGGAGCCACCACGTGAGTGTGGGGGCATGGCCGAATGCCTGGTTTCCGAATCTGCCCGGGTCAGGGACGGCGCAGCCGCCGGCTTGCCGGGCGCAAAAGTTTTCCGTGTGCAACACCCGACACACGCACACCCTCACGCACGGGACCGCCCCGCCCCACAAGCCCTGCCCTCGCCGAAAAGTTTTGCGATCCTTGAGGCGAGCTGATTTGGGGGCCATCCGGAGGATATGCTTCCGCACTCATGTGTGTGTGTGTTTTGACGGTAGGTTTGCCCGACCCGAGCAGGCAAACGGCGCGACCGGACGCGGGAGACGGATGGAGCGGCGGGATCGTTTTGCCCCGCAAAACAGACCAGAGCGCAATCCGGCGGAGCGGCCGGGGAGGAACGTGCTCGCGAGGCGGGCAAACCGGGATGCCGGGTGCAACGCCGCGGTGAGGCCGCATGGCCGAATGCGCGACGGACCGAAGGGCCGTTCTACTCCTGCGACATAGTTTACCTTGTTACAGCCAACTGGAGGATTTTCGCCGAGCGCAGTCCAGCCGCACCTCAATTTGAACTTTTACTGTTTCCTTGTGTAAGGGACGCTCCAACTAGTCGAAAAACCTACGAGGAACCATGTCGGATTACGGTGCAATAGACCCGTCACAAGAGTGGAGCGAGTTTCTGGGGCGCCATGACGACGCCTTGCGTCAATTGTTCACGGTGTCGCTCGATCCAGACCTCGACATGGACGAGAAAATCTCCCGACTGTTAAAATTGGGCTGTTACGTTCTGAACTTGCCTCTTGGAATCGTCAGCCGCATCGATGGTTCCGTCTACCGCGTCCACCATGTCACCGGGCCTGATTGGGCGCCGGACCCTGGAGCCGAATTCAACGTATCCGAGACATACTGCACGCACACGCTGGTTGCGGACGATGTCAGTCACTTTCACCATGCCGGTCAGTCTGAGATCGCCGACCACCCCTGCTATCTGAACTTTGGTTTGGAAAGTTATATTGGCGTGCCACTGCGCGTGGGCACAAAGCGCATCGGAACCTTGAATTTCTCCGGGCCGGACGAGCGCAAACCTTTCCGCGCAATGGAAGCGGAACTGGTACGCCTGTTTGGACGGTGGCTCGGGCAGGAGTTACTCAAATCGGAACGCGCACGGGAGCTTGCCGAAAAAACCATGCTGCTGAATGCGATCATCGAGGCTGTCCCTGACGCGATCATCGCGGCGGACGACGACAGGCGGATCCGAATGATAAATTCATCCGGAGAACTGCTCTTCGGCTTCGGCGAAGGCAATCTCATCGGTCAAAGTACCTCCGTCCTTTACCCGAGCGTGGATGCGTATGAACACCAGGGGGAGCGCATTTACAGCAAGGCCCGGGAAAAAGCGGTGAACCGGTTTGAGATGGATCTCCGGCGAAAGGACGGATCGACGTTTCCCGGCGAAGTGTTCATGGCGCCGCTCCGAAGCGAGATGGAGAGCCGGTTGGGCATTGTGGGCGTCGTTCGCGATATCACCCAAGAGAAATCGCTTCGCATGGCAAAGGATGAGCTGATTTCAACGGTCTCTCACGAACTCCGCACCCCCATCACTTCGGTCAGTGGCGCCGTGAAGCTCCTTGCCCTTGAGCGAGACAGGCTTTCCGAGAACATGCAGAAAGTCCTGGATACGGCAGCCCGGAACTCCGACCTCTTGAGGCACTTGGTCGAAGATATTCTCGATTTTGAACGGCTGAGCTCCGCTGGCTTTGTCGCCGATCAGAAGGCTGTCGAACTGCCCTCCGTCGTAGAGCAAGCGGTAGATGACATCGGGCCTTACGCGAGCCAGCATGATGTGCAAGTCTCCCTGATTCCTGCGAGCGGGCAGACGCGATCGATCAAGGGCGACAAGCTTCGGCTGCTCCAAGTCTTGAGCAACCTGTTGTCCAACGCCATCAAGGCGTCCTTGCCTGGCGGTAAAGTGGAAGCTGGGATAATCACGAATGGCGACGGTTTCTGGGTGCGCGACTACGGACACGGAATACCTCTAGCTTTGCAAAAGCGTCTGTTTGAAAGGTTCACCCGCGCGCCAGAAAGCTACACCACATCCGTAAAAGGAACTGGGCTCGGCATGAGCATCGTCAAGGCCATTGTCGATCATCATGGGGGACGGATTGAGTTCGAAACAGAAGAGGGAAAAGGCACGACCTTCGTGGTCTCGCTCGGTCCTCAAGCGTAACACCAAAAATCCAGGCGACCCTTCTTTCGGTCTGGCTTCCGTGATGCCAGCGTTGTGGCGCGCGTGACAGAAAAAATCGCCGCAAAGTTGTTGCTCGCTGCTCTCGTCCTGGCCCGGATCCCCGGTGCCCACGAAAGGCCGTCAAATGGTCAACAGCCTCCAGCATCTCTAGAAGCGTCGGCGGCATCCGTGCAAAGGCCGTTGTTATAAGCTTGTGCCCTGACTAGGGTTTTTCTTCACGCTGAGGATTCTACATGAGGCAAGAAATAATGTACGATGTGCCGACCATCTGGATCGTGATCGCCCTTTTGGGCGGCATGTTTTTGACGATGTACCTGGGTCGCAGGCTGGGAAAGAGCCGCCCTCCGCGCGATGACGGGGAAACGGGTCAAGTGACCGCAACCCAGGCGTCCCTTCTCGGGATTCTCGGCCTGCTCTTGGGGTTTACCTTTAGCGTGGCGCTCGGCCGGCATGATGCGCGCTCGGCAGCGGTCGTGGCCGAAGCGAACGCTATAGGGACTGCCTGGCTGCGCACGGAATATCTTGAGGATGCGGACTCGGTGAAACCGGCATTGCTGGCCTACGCTGCCGAACGTGTCGCGGCCTCGACTGTCCCGGTCACCGAAAAGGAAAAGCGGGATAACCTCATCGCGTCTGCCGAAGAGGCCTTCGCAAACCTGTGGGCCATCGCGTCCGAAATCACCAGGGAAAACTCTTCTCCCGCAACAGTGGCGTTTTCGAATTCTCTGAACGATGTAATCGATGAGTTGTCCGCAAGGGACGCCGCAATTGATCGGCACGTGCCTGAAATCGTATTGATCATGCTTTATGCAACTTTCCTTTTGTCCGGCGGGCTCCTCGGATACGCCTCGGGTGCGGGGCGCACAAGGATCACGGCCACCGCACTGATGATGCCTGTTCTGATTGTCGCTCTTGTTTTCGTGATCATCGATCTGGATCGGCCACGACGTGGTTTGATTACCGTGGACCAATCGCCGATGAATGCCGTTCTGGACGTAATGCGAAAAGGCGGGCAAACATGAAGCGATGGCGAAATCCGTTGACCGGGATCGATCATCCCAACTCCTGGGTGCGTCATAATCGAACGCGCGAGTGCGTGTGACGAACCCGGCTGTAGGCATGTCCTTCATAAATGATTGATCTTGCGGACCTTGCTCTCGTAAACCGGATAGTATTGTCGGATTTAGCGGCTGCAACCCCACGCAGCGATGGCCGTGAACTGAGTGGCAAAATTTTCCTGACCTTCTCGCCAGCGACGTCGTGTAGAGTCCACACTCGGCTATTGCCTTTCATCGCTTTTGGAAAGGTCTTGCTTGTCGTCGATGCGCGACCGTACGAGGTCGACGTGCAGACGTGCAGTATATGCAAGGTGGCGGTAAGCGATCGGCAAGCGCAGTTTGGCCAGTTCCACATCTATGGTTTCCAGCCGATTCCGCAAGGTTGAGAGTCGTGCGCTGTAAACGGTCTCTGGCACAGCGCTGTCGATCTCGCGGATCTCGCGGTAATGACGGAAAACTTGAGACCGCATCCGCCACCGATACAATCCAGGCAACGAACGTATTAGTGGAAACAGCAGTAACACGATCGGCAGGGCAAGCAACGCAATGCGGTTGACTTGCGCAGCGACCCAATACGGCAAGTACGATGCAAGCAGGCTTGGTCCGTCGGCAATGAGGTCGTACGCATTCACATTGATCGGCATCGTTATCCCGGAGGTGGCGGGAAACGCGCCCTCGGAGGAAATCTGGTCACGATCACCGTGAATCTCGCGGGCCGCCATCACCAATCGATTGACGAGTGCGGGATGGAGATCTCTGTGGCTCACGAGGCGTGCAACCATTGCCATCAGGTCTGTAGAGCGTTGCGGCAGTACCGGACGCAGTGAAATTGCGCCGGCATGGAGCGTGACGATCTCCGCATGATCCATGCTGCGTGCCAGCGCCTCGAGATGCCGCAGTCGCACCAGACGCGTATCCGGATCTTCCAATAGCGGCTGGAGATACGGGGCTGCGAGCGGCGCCACAAACAGCGCCAGATCGACTCTGCCTGCACGCAATGCCGTGACTGCCTCCGCCCCGCCAACGGGCAATAGTGTCACTTCATCTGGTGCGACACCGCTCGCTGATAGCAAAACACGAGCGGCGGCGCGCGTGCCCGATCCCTCCGGCCCGACGGCAAGCCTCAGGTCCGCCCAATCACCCGGATTCGCCGAAACTTCGGTGGCAGACTGCCCAAACACGAAGAGCGGCTCGTAGAACATTGCTCCAAGCGCTTCGACCTCACCCTTTGCAAAGACACCGCCCTGAAGAAGCGCCACATCGGCCTCACCCGATGTCAGCCTATCCACGTTCTCGACGGACCCGGCGGTATCGAGTACCCGCACCTCTATACCGTCGCGCGCTAGGATTTTTGCATAACGCGTCGCAATCGCATGGTATCCTCCGCCAACTTCGCCTGCAGCAAAGGTCAAGGATCGAGGCGGAACAAGATCGCGTCCAATCCACCAGATGACTGAAACCGCGGCGAGCGAAAGGATGAGAACAAATGCGTGGCGCATCACGTGACTATGTCCGATGATGCGGCAGTTGCGAAGGTGGCAAACTCGCGCGGATGGAAAATGTCGCTTCGATCCCACAACGAAGTTGTGATCAGGCGGGGACGAGCGCTAGGAAACACTCGTGGAAATACCGCAGCTAACGAGGGGAAATTTCGACTGCGGACCATTTTAGCCTTGCAACGTATGTTCAAAACGGAATTTCCGGAACTCCACGACCCGAGATCATGCCTAAGTCGGCGCACGTTCGAAGGGTCGTATAATAGCACCGCCGAATGTGCGCTTCATCAATTTCACGGACTTCGCACCACGGCAGAACGACCGTATGATCTATCTTTCCGCAGCCTGAATAGGATGACAGGTCCTCGGTCAGGTCATCCAGGAGGTCCAAGCGAACGAGCAAAAGAGTGCCGCGCATCCAAGGCAGCGTTGGAATGGAAAGAATGCGTTGAAACACTTGCTCCGCTGAAGGGCAGAATGCTGCAATCAAAACCTGAGGCCCTGCAGTCGCTCCAACCAAGCGATGTCCATAAACGTCACCGGTATGGTGCGTAGCCAGAACCTCTACATACCCACAGTCACTTTCCGAAGGCCTTTTCCAATCGGGCATTTTTCGTAACTCAATTCATTGCGCCTGAAAAAGAAAAGGGGGACAGATTTCTCCGCCCCCCATCCATTTGCTTGAGGGATAACAAGCAGTTTTAGAAGCCGTAGACGAGCGACGCGCCGAACTTGTTGTCGAAGTCGTCGAAGCCAGGTGCCGGATCGCTGTCCCACTCGGTGCGATAGGAAATCCGGGTGGACAGTTTGTTGGTCACCTTGAAGTTCACACCAAAGTCGTTGGTGATAAGGGTGTTCTCTTCCGAGAAAAGCACGTCCGTATCGTTGGTCAACGAAACCGTGTCGGTGAACTTGTAGAAGTAGCGCGACGAGGCGATACCGGCGACTTCGTGATCATCATTGCCGAACTGGTCTTCGGTGTAGCGATAGCCAGGTCCACCCTGCAAACGCCAGGTCATGTTCTCCTGGTTGATCACACGGAAGCCGGGGCCAGCACCGAGGAAGGCGTCCCACTTCAGCGTGTCGAAGTTGTCGTAGTTCGCAGAGCCGAGGCCGAAGATGTAGAAGCTGTCCGTCAGGTAGCGGTTCGCTTCATAGGTCGCGAAAACCTCTTCCTTGTTGGTGACATTGTTGTCTTCTGCCCATTCCACGGCAAAGCCGAACGAGTGGTTCCACGGGCCGCTGCCATACCGTAGACGACCGGCGACATCGAGGTCGGCAGTGTCGGTGTTGCCAGAGGTCGCCGAGAATCCAAGTGCGAAGCTACCGCTCCAGCCTTGTGCGAACTGGTTCGTGCCGTAGCGGCTCGCGTCATCGCCTTCGGCGAGGTCGTCTTGCACATCGTCTTCGATGTCTTCGATGCGATCATCCAGGTCTTCGATACCGACAATGCCGCTTTGTGCGAAGGCAGGTGCCGCCAGGACGAGGGCCAGAGCCGACATCGAGGCCAGTTTGCTTACATTATTCATGGGTCTTTCCTTTCCCAAAAGGTGACCCGTTCGGTTCATTCAGAACGGGAGCATCTCTGCTGGGATAGAAATTAGAAATTGGTCATCGTAGAGTAAAATTCATTTTATTAACGTATAAAACGACTATTTATTATGCTTGAGGATCTCAGCCTCGCCTAGCACTCCAATGTCTTGATTCTCACTGATTTCTTGCAGTTGCCGGATGACTCGGGATTGATCGGCATCCGTGTTGGCGACGACTGCGGCAAGCGCGGAACGTGATATTTCTGCAACTTCCGGGTCAACGTCTTCGCGCCAGACGACCCAGGCCGGAAACGGAAAGCGCGGTGCGTCCGGCACAAGGTGCAACTCGCCAGAATCGAGAAAGCGCTTAATGTAACGCGCGGGCAGGTAAGCCGCGTAGTTTCGGGACCGAATGTACTCGGCGGTCAGGGCACCGAGGGAAAATGTCAGCCCTGGGTTTGTCAGTTCTGGCAACGCAATCGCGTGGGCTTGGACAAATTCAGGACCCCAATCGGTGAATGCATAGCGACCTTTCAGATCATTCAATTGGGGGTCTTTCCAGGACGCCACGAGCACCAGGTCTTCATCCATCATTTTGGTTGCGATGAGACCGGGGCGAATCTGCGGAGAATAGACGAGTACGGCCTGCACAACGCCCTCTATGAGAAAGCGCGTCAGCCGGTCCGGCATGCCAAGTTCTGCCCTGATGCTCAGATCCGGCATGGCTGTGCGCAGTTGATCGATCCACCGGAACCCCAACCGGGGCCAGAGCGAGTATTGTGCCCCAATGGTCAGGCTTTTCCGAAACCCTTCCGGAATGGCAATTTGCTGACGCGCTTCTTCCCAAATCTTGATCAGAATGAGCGCGTAGCTCTCGAACTCGCGACCGGCGGGCGTGAGTTCAGCGCCTGCTTTCGAGCGGGTGAACAGAGGCCGACCCAAGCTTTCCTCCAATCGCTGCACCCTGAGCGAAACGGCAGACTGGGTTACAAAGAGGCGGTCCGATGCCTGAACGAAAGATCCCGTCGCAGCAACCTCCAGGAACGTTTTGATAAGGGCGATATCCATCGGTCGAACATGAGAAACCCTTGCCTCAAAATCAATTTGAATATGCTTCGGGAAAGCTGCCATCGAGGGCTGTCGAACCGAGTTGCTGCGAAACCACCGAGTTAATAGCGTAATCCGCAGTTGGAAATCTTTGATTTTGTTGGAGCATGGGCTGAGGTTGTGCCGCACGACAAGCTTGCAGCATCGTTCCGAACGCCTCGGCTCATTGGAGGGTCCTTAGATCTGCGGCTCAGACCGGCGTCTACGCTGCAACGACACACCCTTCGAACTGCCGATACTGGCCGACATAGCATTCTTGTTATGCAAAGTCTCGCATTGCACCTGCAGGCAACTTGAGTGCAGAGTATTCGAGCGGGCGTCCGCTCCCCGCGGTCTCTCGTGTGGTATTTTATCCCTGCCACCGTCGGCTCGCTCGCCCAAAAGGGACGGGTCGGCGAAAAACTTGCCCCTGCTACCTTCCAGCCTGGGGCCGGGCGGCTGGATGGTGAGTGGCCATGCAGCCGCCTGCATATGTTAGCTATATCGCCTTCTGCTTGTGTTTGCTTGGCTGTTCTGGCATCTTCGAACCGTGGCGTATGAGTGATGGACGCAGGCGCGGTGTCCGTCCTGCATCCCACTAGATAGAGACCGCGTCAGCGTCCTTTTTCTACTTTCTGATCAATCCAGGCCTGAGCCATTTCCCTCGTTGTAAATAGAGGTCGTTCGTCGGGGTAGACTTCGACACCCCCGACGATGTCAACGACCTCGAACAGGGTGATTTCACCCTGCTCAGGATGAACAACCTTCGTTTCGAGTATACGGCGTTCCATGAAGGTCACGTTAGCAGCAACGCGCTGTCCTGCAATCGCGTTGGTGCAGTGAACGGATCCCAGAAACTGCGTGTAATTGAACGTGCGCCAGAGCTGGCTTTATCAAAGATAGTGCTTCGCTTTTGTGGCGGCGGGTGTCGCGATACAGAATGTTTGGTGTAAACCAAGCTCCGCACGGGTTTCAGAACCGACGCGTCCGAAAGAAACTCGGAGGCTTCAATCCGATGACCAGGGATCAGGCCGCTGTTTGCTTGCGGCGCCCGGTCAGCGGCAGCACAACCTTTGTCTCTACCTTGGCATCGGGACGATCGGCTTCCTTGGCCATTGATACCACCTCGTCGGTGACGAAGGCGATCAGTTGGTAACGCGTATCAAGCCCGGATTTTTGGTAGATACGGCCCAGCTGCGACTTCACCGTTGTGATGGCGCTGCCGCGCATTTCGGCGATCTCGCTGTTGGAAAATCCCTTGGCCACGAAAATAGCCACGTCCGCTTCTGCCTGCGACAGACCCCAATCCGATGCATGGCGCAGGATCACGGTTTCCTTTGCGATGGGCTCGCTGACTCCTGGCGCCAGCTTTTCACGGCGACGCTGCACCACGTGGCGGTTTAGCTGCGTGCAGGCGACATAGGCCACAATGGCGGTCAATGCGAAGAACAGCGCAAACAGTCCGGAAAGGATGCCCATTCCCGGCGTGGCCTGCGCGTAGGTCAACTCGACAACGATCAGCGTCTTCAACGCCGCGATCACCGTGACGAGAACGAGGCCGAATATCCAAATGCGCGACATCTCAAAAATGCTCCATGTCTACCGACAGTGCTTAATTCACTAACTCAGTAATGCGGCGACAATAGGAAGATTGTTTCACCATCATGAAACATTTTCGGGAGGGCTTGAAATCCTTGAAATCACGGACACTCAGTCTGGCCATTTCCAGGCGATCGCACCCAGATAGTTCCCCGTCTCGACAGAATTGACAGTCACGCGTGCCGGACCATAGCTGTCGGCCCGTCGGATCCGGAGTATGTCGCGTCGGTTTCGAGCAAGGCGAACTAAGCCGGACATCGTCAAAGCCAGGAATTCTCCCTCACCTTTCAGCGGGACGTTTTCTATGTTCCGCCAACCGCCGTCCAAAGCCTCCCGTTGCATAGCAAAGGGGTTCCGCCGCTTAGGCACAGAATGTTTCAAAGCACCTTCTCCGTTCTTCAACACAAAGAGAATACAAAATCTAGGCGAACATACAGAATACCGAGTTGGGTGGTAAATATGAAAAACCTTTGAGCAAGCCTTGGGAAAATGCCGGTTTAATCGTTTGAGTTTGCGACACTTCGTGCTGGCACCTCTTACTTTGCGCCGACTAGGGCAAAGTCCGACCAGCAAAACGTATCAGGCTATGACGCCATAAGCCGGATCAGAGTGTGTGCTTTTCACCGATCCACCACATCAAAAGGGAAGCCGCGAACTTGCGGCTCCCCAATTTGCTCGGATATTTAGGACTCTTGCTATGGATAGTCAGGCGACCAGGATCAGCCCGGCATCTGCGTTCTGCGGCGCTTCACCGCTGTCGATGAACGGGATGATCGAAAACGTCTTGCCGCCGCGCTGCTCCTCGTTCTGGACAGCGTTGACGCGCAGATCACCATCGGGCGTGTTGATCAGCAGCGACAGGTAGTCGTTGCCGGTCCGGCTGCTTTTGGCCATCCAGGCCGAGCCCACGCGGATCGGCGTGCCCCGTGGCGAGCTGACCTCGATCCGGTAATCGGGGTGGGTCTGCTCGGATTTGTAGCTGTTCTCGATCAGCATGAACTCCAGATCGAACATCATGTTGGCGATGTAGCCGGTGAAGGCGTTGTCGGCGTCCATGGCGGTGAGCTCGCCCGAGATCGACCCGGATTTCATGAGACCGTTCGAGACCAGCGGGATGATCTCGAATTCGCCGCTCTGGGCCGTGCGCGCCTCTTTCGTCTGCACCGCGTTGACGCGGAACGGGCCGAGGCCGACATCGATCTGCATCGAGATGTAGGGATTGCCGCTGGTATTACCAGTCTCGTTCCAGGCCGTGCCGATACGCACCTTGCGGCCCGACTTGTTGACTGCCGTAACGTCGTAGTCCGGACTGCGTTCGGACATCTTCGGGCGGTTTTCAAGCTGGATGGCGATGTCAAAGCGCGTCGAATGAATCATGCCGGTGTACTCGGCGGCTGCGGTCTCGACATTGCGGGTGAGGGTTCCTGCGAACATGGGATGGTTCCTTTCAGATTGGCCGGTGCCTGACGTCCTTGTCAGCGCATCCGGGATTGCTTTTTCGACCCCTCGTGGGATCACAAAACCGAAAGCTTGCTTTCCCTTTCTGCCCTGCCAGCAGCTCATCGCTGAGGGCTTATTGGATGTGCCACCTCCCCATCGTGTGCTACGCCCCTCCCCTGCCAGTCTGATTTTGATTGGCTGCCCGGATTTTCCGCGCCGTCCTCCGATTGCGCGATGAAGAACTCCGCTTCCTTTCCGTTCAACCGGTGCCCGCTCCGGTCGGTCAGGCCGATGCAGCTGCCGTTCGGGGCATAGGTGATAAGGTACTGGCCGAGCCGGTCCTTGTGGACAATGTAGCCGGCATTGGCCCAATGCACGGTCTGCCCGGCATCGACGGCCGCCTTGATGTCATCGAGAGTCATGACTTCCCCCCCTTCCCTATTCTGCTGCCAATGGAGCGGCGTCTGGCAGCTGCCCCACGATCCGGGCCAGAATGCTTCCCGTATCGACACCCTCCCCATGCGGTAGGAACACCCGCAGCTGGAATGCGATGATTTCGGTGAAGCAGCCGAGAGCCTTGAGGCCGTCGATCATGCCCCGATCCGCACCAGAGAGCTCGAGGCGCATCTCGCCTGCAACCCGGCGACGGGTCAGCGTGAGACCCCGGCCCAGATCGACCGGCGCGGTGGTGCCAAGGGCGGCGGTCATCATCTCCTGCGGTGTTTGCGGGTTGGAGACGAGGAAGCGGGCGCGGAGCGCGGCCGCCCCTTCTTCGCTCAACGTGCGCCCGATCATGGCCGTCGCCCCGTCGGGCGTGACCCGGTAGATGCGTTCATTCGTGGTCGGAATGTCCTTCCAGATCGGCAACAGCAGCCCGGTCAGCAGGTAGAGCTTGGTCGTGGTGGTTTTCGGCAGGGACGCAGCCTCGGCATCCCAAAGCCGTGCGAACTCGGGCTTGCCGATCTCTTCCCAGGCCGAGGACACGAACCGCGTTTCCTCCAGATAGCTCGACCCTTTTGGCCGCACTGCCTTGCGCATGAGGGTGACGATATCCTCGTCATACATCTGCATCGGGCGCGCCGAGATGAGCGCCGCGCGACCGGAGGCGCGATTGACCATGGGCAGCTTGTCCGGATTGCGCGCGAGGGCGTCATCAGCCGACAGCACATGAACCGGATCGGTGACCTCGAGCCCAATGATCCGCGTGACCGCACCGGATTTCGGGCAGGTCCAGAGATCCTCAGTGGAGACCTGTTCGATCCTTTCGCCGCGCAGGGTTTCGACGCCGAGATCGAGCGTGCCCGCCGCGCGCGCCCGTTCCGTCTGATCGGCGATCCGGCGCATGAACTCGGCAAAAAGCGCGTTCTGCATGTGGATGGGCAGCGCCAGCACCCGGTTGAGAAACCGCTGGATCGGGGGCAGCTCTTCGAGCAGCACCCCGTCCTTGTCGATCAGCCGCAAAGCTGTCCAATCGGTGAAACTCTCGTAGCTCATCGCCTCGGCGCGCCCGGCGGCAAGATCGGCGAAATAGCCACGCAGTGCGGCCCGTGCGATCGGGCTTTCGAGATTGTCCTCCTCCCGGAACATGCCTTGCGAGCCGGTCTCGCGTTGGCCCTTGGTTAGGGCCCCCAGCTGGTCGAGGCGTTTGGCTATCGTCGAGGTGAAGCGCTTCTCGCCATGCACATCGGAGGTGCAG
Organism: Roseovarius sp. THAF9; assembly: GCF_009363715.1. Taxonomy (NCBI): domain Bacteria; kingdom Pseudomonadati; phylum Pseudomonadota; class Alphaproteobacteria; order Rhodobacterales; family Roseobacteraceae; genus Roseovarius; species Roseovarius sp. THAF9. The sequence goes on along the minus strand of NZ_CP045405.1, from coordinate 16,165 downwards.
ACCCGGAAGAAGGGCGCGCTCACCTGGGCCGATCGATGCGTGCGGCCCAGCCCCTGGATGGCCGCATCGGCGCGCCAGCCGGGCTCCAGAAGATAGTGCCGGCGACGTTTCTGGTTCTTCGCCGTCTGCGCCGCATGATAAGATCGGCCCGTGCCGCCCGCGTCAGAAAAGATCAGGACATCCTTCTCGCCGTCCATGAAAGCTTGGGTCTCGGAGGAATTGCTGCTGGCCGAGCGTTTCTCGATGAAGAGGTGGCCATCGTCCGCCTTCAGAGGTCGGATCGACCTTCCGGTCACTTCGGCCACGGCCTCGTCGCCAAAGGCCCAGAGGATCTGGTCGAGCGCCGACGGGATCGGGGCCAGCGTCATCAACTCCATCATGGCCGCATCTCGTAGGGCGAGCGCCTCGCGCGAGACAACGAGTGCGCCGGTCTCGTCCCTGAGCGGCTCGGCCATCATATTGCCGTCGATCTCGACCAGCTTTTGCGCGTGGATCGGGAAGGCCTGTTCGAGGTAGCCCAGAACATAGTCGCGCGGCGTCAAGGCACCCTCGACGAGCTCGTCGTCGGGGTCCATCGTTTCAAGCCGGCGTTTCAGCAGGCTCTCACCTGTCGAGACCACCTGGATGACGCAAGCATTGCCCGCCGCGAGGTCATCCTCGATGGCACGGATGATGGTCGGGGCTTTCATGCCCATCAGGAGATGGTTGAAGAAGCGCTGTTTCGTGCTCTCGAAGCGGGACTTGGCAGAGGCGCGGGCGGCCGAGGCATTGGTCTCCCCCGAGGCGTCATTGACGCCAGTCGCAGTCAGTGCGGCTTCCAGATTGTGGTGGATCGTCCGAAACGCACCTGCATAGGCGTCGTAGATCTCGATCTGAGCCGGGGTCAGCGCGTGTTCGAGCACATCATATTCCACGCCATCGAAGCTGAGAGCACGGGCCGTGTAGAGACCGAGCGTCTTGAGATCGCGTGCGACCACCTCCATGGCGGCGACACCACCCGCCTCCATCGCCGAGACGAAACTCTCGCGGCTCGGGAAGGGGTATTCGGGACCCTGCCCCCAGAGACCGAGACGCGCGGCATAGGCTAGGTTGTGCACGCTCGTGGCGCCCGTGGCCGAGATGTAGAAAACGCGAGCACGCGGTGCGGCCAGTTGCAGCCGCAGGCCCGCAAGACCCTGCTGCGAGGGTTTGACCCCCCTGCCCTGCTCGGACCCTGCCGCGTTCTGCATGGCATGGGCCTCATCAAAAGCGAGGACGCCGTCGAAATCTTCGCCCATCCAGTCGAGGATCTGGCGCAGCCGCGTGGTGCCGCATTTGCCCGCGGACCGCAGCGTGGCATAGGTGACGAAGAGGATACCATCGCCCATCGGGATGGGCTGATCCGGTTTCCATTTGGAGAGCGGCTGAATGTCGGCGGGCGAGCCGCCGAGATCGGTCCAGTCGCGGATCGCGTCCTCGATGAGCGTGGCGGATTTGGAGACCCAGATCGCTTTTCTGCGACCGGCCAGCCAGTTCACGAGGATGAGCCCGGCACATTCGCGGCCCTTGCCGCAGCCGGTGCCATCCCCGAGGAAATAGCCAAGGCGATAGGCACGTGCGTCTGGGTCATCATCGGCGCGCGTCAGCTTTGTCTGGTCGTCATCGATCGTGAACCGCCCCGGCCGGTCACGACCATGGGCATCATGCGCCATGATGATGGTCTCGAGTTGCGCCTCGGAGAGATGTCCCTCCTTGATCAACCTGGCAGGCAGGCGCAATTCCGCACTGGCCGTGCCTGAGGGCACCGGCGGTGCGACAGAGGCCATGGCGATGCTTTCGACGAGTGGCGTTGGATGTTCCTGCGCGCCCGCGATCTCGATCCGCTGCGGGCGGTAGCGCGCATAAATATCCGAAACGGGCGTGTTGTCGCGCGGAGCCTCAAGACTTGTGAAGCTTAGCGGGATGGCAGCATTGGCGCGGGGTTTGGAGGCGGCGACTTTGGCAACTGGGCGCTTGCGCGCGACAAGTACTGGACCGACCGATCGCGCATGAGGGTTTGTCGCCGCCCGGCGGGCGGGGCGCGTCTCAGGCCGGTTTGCGGCCACGGCGTCGACAAAAGGAAGGGCTTCATCCAAGTCCCTGACGCTGGCGCGGATCATCTCGCCGTCCTCCTGCACCTTGTCGAAGACCATCAGCTGGGTTTCCACAGAGGTGCCGAGCTTGCGGTAAACCTGTCCCGGAATCGTGAGGGCCAAGCGCGGCGTCAGGAGACCGCAGGCGCGGGACCAATGCGCGGCATCCCGCTCAGATGTGAACCCCGGCGGCATGATCGCCACCAGCCGCCCGCCATGCGCGAGACGCTTTGCAGCCGCAATGAGATGTTTGGCGGCGATGTGCTTGTCGCGTGAGCGGTCGACCGAGGAGGCGAAAGGCGGGTTCATCACCACGACATCGGGCAGGACCGGTGTCTGCAGCAGATCGTCGATATGCTCGCCGTCATGGCCCGTCACCTCGCCGCCGAAGACCACGCGCAGGAGGCTCTTGCGAAAGGGGTCGATCTCGTTGAGCAAAAGCTTGGCACCGGCCCGGGCGGCGAAAGCAGCCAAGGCTCCGGGGCCCGCCGAGGGCTCCAGCACAGTCTCGCCCTTGCGGATCGCTGCCGCCCGCACGGCCATTGCCGCAAATGGCAGCGGCGTGGAAAACTGCTGCAACCGGATCTGCTGCTCGGAGCGGCGGGTTTCCGTCAGGAGGCGCGAGGCAAGCAGCTTTGCAGCGGCGATGTCACCTGCCGCGCAGGCCTCACGCAGCAGCACCTGGACCGCCGCCGCCTGCATCAGGTCATAGGCCTTCCGCCAGTCCCACGCGCCGCCAGCATCGCTGCCATGAAAGGTCTCGCGCATGATGCGCGCAAGCACTGAGTTGCGTAGGGGTTGGTCGACAATCTCCGCGCCGATTTGCGCCAGCGCAGAGGCGAGATCAGCGTCGGAGATTGAGAGAGCCGGGTTCGCCGGTTTGGGCTTTGACATTGGGATTTTCCTTTGGTTCAGGGTCTGAGTTCCAAAGGACAAAAAGCCCGCTTTCGCTTTTCAGGGTGACGGGGTCGGACCGCACTGACCTCCAAGACTTGGTCAGGACTTGGATTGGCCCTCGCGTTTCGCATCAATCAAAGCCTGAGCGGCCTGCATTACTTGAACCTCAGATATTCCGGCGCGTGCATCCTCAAGCGCGGCTTGCACCTGCGCGCGAAACCACGCGTCATACGCATTCGCCTCAGCAGCCACGGCCATGCTCTTCGAGGCCCATTTCCAGAAGCTTTCCGAGTTCATCCGGCATGTTTGCAACACGCATCGCAAATTGGGAAGGCTTCCGTTTCATCCGAGACGCGCCTTGCTCATCGGTGCCGAGGTGTGGCCCTTCCTTACCGGTTGAGTTCATTGCGCATTCTCCGTCTGTACTATCGGTCGATGCTAAATCACTCAGCGTCGCTTCGTAAACGGGAACGCCATTGTGATCATATCAAGTCGGGCAACTTGGGAATCGAATGCCGGATCGGGCAGAATCCTACGTTAAGCTTAAAGCCGCCGTTCATTGAAAGCGCAGCGAAACCTCACTCTGAGCCCAGAATCGCAGATGCTGCAGTTTGCTTGAATGTCTGTTTCAAAGGTAGACAAAGTGTTCTGGGGAAAATTGTTTCAGAAGTATAGCATCTCGTAGCGGTTTGATGGACGGGCGTGGGATATGAATATCACTGCACCGACGCGCCCAGCCCTCATCGCCTCAGGCTATCAAGTGGGCCAGCCGCACCTGCGGAGATTTCCATGAACCAAGGCTCGTAATGGAACGGGCAACGCATCTGGCCGCCCGCTCCTGCGATTTAGATTGCGTCTTCTATCAGGCGGCCTTCGGTTCCGTCGCGTCTGGATCAACGACTTTGTCCCGATAGCTTTCGATTATGGCCATGAACTCTTCGATCTCCGCCCGGGGAACACCGCAGGTATAGAGTGTGTTGCGGATTTCGTGGGCTGTCACATCGAAATCGTAGTTGGTCAGGCCAAGATGCTTATGCGCTTCGAACATGTCCTTGCCGGGATAACAGGACGGGCCACCGGCCATCTCGATCGACCATGCCGTGACCATGAACTTGTAACCGGGTTTAAAGCTTGGGGCATGGAAATCCTTCACGCCCTTGTTCAGGTTCAGCGTCTCGTTCTCGTGAAGTCGGTCGACCAGCAAATCGACTGCTCCTGCGATTGCGTAGGCGCCTCCCAGGCGCTCATAGAGTGATTGTTGAGCCATGTTTTCCTCCCTTTCTGGCTTTGTTGCTGGAAATATCGCGGGTCAGGTTTTGGCGTTCTCCTGTTCCATCCTATCCGCGAGGGCGATCAATTCGTCTCGTATCTGAGCCAGCGCGTCGGGGTGAAAGCCGGTCTGGCATTCCACCGATTGCTGCGCGAGAGACACGGAGCCCTCCAGATCAAGACCTTCTTGCGTGGCTTGAACTGTGACGACGCGGCGGTCAGACTCTTTACGCGTTCGCTCAGCAAAGCCCTGTGCTACCAGCCGATCAACGAGCGGCGTTATCGCATTTTGTGAGAGTTTCAGCCTGTTGGCGATTTGCCCGTGCGATGAAGGTCCATCCTGCCAGAGAACCAACATCACCAGGTATTGCGGGTAGGTAAGGTTCAAATTGTTCAGAAAAGGACGATACGCCCGGGTGACCGCATTGGTCGCAGCATAGAGCGCAAAGCAGAGTTGATCATCGAGCCGAAGTTGCCGTGAATGCATCATCATACCGATATTATTTCAGACATGCTTATTTCACGCATGAAGCAAAAAGTCAACTTCGAACGCGTGTCAAATCGTTCCTGACTACTTTCTGACCGTCTTCAGAGAACGCGATTTGCAATTTGGATATCGCTTTGGTGTGTTTCCCTTTTCGGAGTTTCCCTTGTGTGATTTCGACAAAGCAGCCACTCGCGAAACTGCAGCGAAAGCTCACTTTGTCCCGCAAAGCCGACATTTATTCACCACGCGGCGAAGGTCTGAATCGAGCCCTAAGCGGACGTTATCGAAGGCCTGAACCGCCTTCAGGGTGCCTTGGCTTGCGCCACGAGCGCCATCATCCGTCCGGTGATCTGACCACGCCCAAATCGTGCCACCAAAGCTTCCGCGATAGCCGTTCGAACTTCTTGAAGGGGTGGCTCGCCACGTGCCTCGATTTCAAGACGAAGAGGTGAACCACAGGATTGACCGAACGCGAAATCGTCGGCTGTATCAGCGCGGCTCTTCAGTTTCATATTTTCGATTTGAACATCCTCGAAACCAGCCGCCGCAAGATCAGCCTGAACTTGAGACTTTTCGGAATATCCGAACGGTGTTCTGGCGAGGAAAAGAGGAGGGTCTTCGGGGTACAACTTGATCAGCGTTTCAACGGCGACATGAGAGAAATCGTTTTCTTCGAGAGGCCCCCAGCTGTTGAAGATGAAACGGCCGCCTGACCTGAGAACCCGTCGGGCCTCGGAAAAACCCTTGATACGATCTGGAAAAAACATCACGCCGAACTGGCATAGGACGACATCGAAGCTGTCGTCTTCAAAGGGCAGCGACATCGCGTTCGCCTCCAGCCACTCGAGCCTATTGTCCTCGTGATGCTGTCGGGCGCGTTCAAGCATGCCTGGGTTGAGGTCGGTCACTACATAGCGGGACTGGTCGCCCAAACGCGGTGCGAGCGCCCTCGTTACTGCTCCGCTTCCTGCCGCTACCTCCAGTACGTCACGTGGATCAGTTCGCGCCACCCGCTCGGCCAGATCTTCGGCAAAGCCTTCGAACAATATCGGGACTAGGTGGCTGTTGTATATCTCAGGGATGGACCCAGAGAAGTCGGAGTCGATGTTGGACATTGTAACGCATACCTCTGAGTGCCTATTCGCACCGTACCAGATACGAGCCAAGAAGTCTCGACATCGGCGGCGTTCAGCGTCTGCTTGGTCCGCATAGTTGCCTTTGAAACGACGGACGATGTAGGTCCGCTTTAGTCGGACATCAGTCAGTTACTACTACCCCGCTGCCCCGCCAGAAACTCAGCCAGCACACGACTGGCCTCGCCCTTTGCGGAGCCGAGCAGCTCCGAGCCGGCAAGCGAGGATTTCGAAAGTCGCACGAACCCACCGGTTTTCTCGACACGGTAGCACCGTCGTTTTTGCCGCCCGCGCCTGTAGTGGGTCGCAGTGACGATCTGGCATGAGCTGCCATCTGTGAGTGTCACTGGTGATGCGAGCTTGATCTTGTCGCCTTCCTCGTAGTCTGGGATCGCGTCCCAGTCGTGACAACGCTGGCGCCAAGCATGCGCGTAGCTGTCCGGGTCTTTCAGCTCGGACAGCAGGGCCAACAGGCTTAGTGGCGCGCGAGACTCGTTCGGGCCAGCGCTTTCCTCCATGTCCTTGTAGCCCCAACACCGATCGTCGTATCGGGTGAGGAAGACTGCCCCGAAGGTGATCGAGCCGTCAGGATCGGTGACATAGGTCGCGTCCTCGAAAGGGGTGCCGTCGCGATTGGTAATCCTTGCCGCCGCATACCAGGTTGAGCCGACCTTGCAGGCCTTGATCAGTTCGGTTTTGCGCATGTCGCTCTCAAAGGTGCAGAGCCGGGCGATTTCCGCTTTCTCATCCGCATAGGTCTGGACGCGGCGATCCGTGTAGAACAGCCAGCCCATTATGCCGCCCTCCGGTCATCGAGTTCCATCAGGGCATCGAGCGGCACGCGGTAAGGCTGCATGGCGTCGAAATCCTCGCAATTGCCGCAGTTCTGCACGATCGCGAAGGTATCGCAGGCATCCTTGAGGATGACCCGGAAGGTGCCGCCAAGGCCCGAGGGCACATCGTAGGTCCCGCCGATGAGATAATCCGACGCCCGGCGCACGAAGACGCGGATGCTATGGCCATCAGTGGCGAGCCGGATCGCCCCCTGCCCCCGGTCGATGAGCACCTGCACATCGTCGAGAATGTCGGTGTAGAACTGGCCGGTCAGATCGAGGAACGCCATGCGGCGCTGCGCCATCCAGTCGGTGTCGCGAAACGGGTTGATGCCATCGGCAAAAGCAAAGGAAGGATCGGCCTGTTCGGTGGTGACGATGCGGGTGGTCGTGCCGTCGATCTCGTTCGAGCGCAGATGCACGCCATTGCCGACGATCAGGATCAGGGCGGGCCTGTCCACGGGTCCGTTCCAGTTGGGCAGGAAGGTCTTGCAGGCGCGCGCATGGGCGATCTGCGCCACAACTGCGAAGGTAGAGAACTTGAGAATAGCCATGGGGATGTCTTTCCGTTGAGTGTGGGAGGGTCGACCCGCGCAGGCAGAAGGGCTTGCGCGGGTCGCTTGAGGGCTCAGGCCGCTTGCGCGACCTCGCTGTCAGGCTCCGGAGATTCCGCGGTTGGCTCCGCCTCATCACAGGCGACACCGGCCGTCTGCATCATCGGCGGGCACCAGGCGGCCACGGCAGCGCGCTGCGCGTCCGTGAGTGTGGCGAAGGGCTCAGCAAAGAGCTTGTCGCAGAAGGCGACGATCTCCTTCTTGCTCGACGAGGCCAGCGTCACCGCCTCCTGGGCCAGACCCAGATCCTCGCCGAGGATCTTCAGGAGCCAGGCCTTCTTGAAGCGGTTGAAGAGCGCCGCGTTTGGCGTCCAATGGGCGCGGATATCGGGCATGATCTCGTTCTCGAAGTCATGCATCAGGCTGTCACGCTGGCGGTCCCGGGCGAAGCAGGACTGCGTCGTGCTGGCCGTGGCATAGGCCACGAGCTTGGCCTTCTTGCCTGCCTCCAGCGCGCGGAACGCCGCGAACTGATCGGCAGGCGAACGCGCGTCATCGAGCCAGGACAGATCGAGCGCATCATGCGCCGCCGCCACCTGCTCGAGCGAGGTTGCGTCGATCTCGTCCATCTTGGCGTGGCTGCGATATTCCGTGCGGGCATCGATCTTGATCGCCTGCGTGACGCTCAAGCCGCTGCACAGAACATCGCTCACCAGCTTGAAGAGCGTCAGATCGAGCGTGGCTTCCGGATGCAGCGCCATCGCGGCCCCGAGAGCCATCGCCCGCTCGGCCTTGAGGTCCTCGGCCAGTGAAGCCGGGTAGCTGATCTCGCACGGGTCGGGGGCTTCTTCCCCCGTCGGGCTACTCGAGGCACCGCACGCGCCCTTCTCTTTTGAGGTGTCTTCTGGACGCACAAGACCCACATGGAGCGTCACCTGACCACTCGACCACGAGGCGATCACGCCCGCGCGCGCAAGGTCCTCGGCACTATACGCCTCCTGCAGGTCGCGCGCTTCCTCTTCCAGAGCGTCCACGCGGTCGTAGAGGGCATTGTAAGCGTCGTCCTCGAGCTCCTCATCCTCCATCTCGCGCTGAAGCTTGTCGAGCTCGGCGGTGATCTCATCAATGTGCTTCTGGGCGGCTTCATCCGGCTCGATCGGGCCGGGATAGACGCGGCCGTAGTCGGCCATCGCCGCGTAATCATAGCGCACCACCGCATCGGCCCAGGAAAAGCCGAGTTTTGCACGGGCCTCCTCGGCAGCAGCCCCGAGCTTCTCGAGCAGGATGGTCTCGACCAGCGCGGCGTCTTCCAGCACCGAATGCTCTTCCAGCAGATCGGCCGCGATCGCTCCGCCGCGGGCCTCATAGTCCTCACGCACCAAGGCCCCGATATCGTCGCTGACCTGCACGCCGCGGGACTTGAGCGCCTGGCGGACCGTATAGGCCTGCAGGTAGCTGTCTTCCTTGGTGAGCGCCTCGAAGACTTCGCGCTGCACCTCCTGGCTCGGATGCTCCGCAAAAGCCTTCATCGTGTCGAGCGTGATCACCTTGGCCCGGGCCGCGGCGCGGATATCGGGGTGGATCAGGCCATAGCGCAGACGCCCCTTCACGGCAGCGACCGTGGTACCGAAGGTTCTTGCGATGGTCTCGGGCGTCTGGCCGTCGACTTCCATCATCCGGGCGAAAGCCTCGAACTCGTCGATGGCATTCATCGGGGCTTGCGTGATGTTCTCGGCGAGAGACAGAGCCGTGGTTTCGTCGCAGTCGTCCGGCACGAGGCGGCAGTCTACCTTGGTTTTCGCGGTGAAACCCTTGGCAGCCTTGTCAGCGACCAGCTCCTTCAGCGCGGCATGACGTCGGCCACCGGCCAGCACTGCGTACTTGCCGTCGAGCTTCTGGACCAAGAGCGGCTGCAGGAGACCCAAAACGGCGATACTGGCCTTCAGATGGGCGATGTTCTCGGGGTCATAGGTTTCCGGCGAGTTGCTGCGCACATTGGCGAGGTGAGCTGTCAGATCGCCGATGGCGACGGAGACGGGTTTGAAACTTGCGGTCATGGGATTTCCTTCTCGATGGCTGGAATGCGGTCCGCGCGATCCTCCGCACGGCCAATCCCCGGAACCGGGGATCACGACGACAAAAGGCCCACTCTCCCTTTGAGGGGTCAGTGGGCCTTCATCGCCAGGGGTGTCGGGAGGGGGTGTCCCCTGCCCTACCAGTCGCGCGTCAGCATGATGGTCAGCACGCGCATGGTGGTGGCGGGATTGTCCGGGGCCTCAGCCCCGTAGCGGAAGTCGGAATCGGCTTCGTACAAATCCAGTTTCCAGAACACGGTCTCGCCCCGGATATCGACCGCCCCGAAATCATGCCATCCCTCGGGATCGTTCTCGGGATCGAAGGTCTCGAACATGCCCGTGGCCTTCACCGCCTCGGCCATGAAGCCGTCACCGGCCTCCATAAGCGAGCGGGTCACATGCATCCGGCCCTGTATGGGCTGCGCAGGCGGCACCCCGAGGCAAGCGAGCTTGCGAAACGCGTCGTTTTGCGCCGCGATTACACTCGGATCAGGGCAGTCTGTCTGGCGTTGTGCGGTGATGGTCATCGGACATTCCTTTGAGAAGTTGAAACACCCTTCCCAAAGCCCGCTTTAACTTTTGCGGTCCCACATCGCTCAAGCGGCCTGGGCGCCCACCCCTGCCCTACCCGCGTCCGACCGTGCGATCAGGTAATCACAGGCGCGCTGCGCATCGGCGGCGTGCTTGAAGATCGCGTTCTTGTCAGAGCGCAGAACCCGTAGCCAGTTGTAGAGATACGCCGCGTTGATCTCGAGCGTATGCGCTGTGAAGCCGAGCGTCTGGCCAAGGAACACCGAGGTCAGCTCGGCGACGATCTCTTCGCGGGCATAGGCCGTGTTGCCGAAGCGCGAGAGGCCGTAATTGCGGTTCAGCCGGTGCCGTGCCTTGGTGGCATGGGCCAGCTCATGCGCCCAGACCCCGTAGAAATTCCGCGGGTTCTCGAACCTGGAAATGGATGGCATGAACACCTTGTCTACAGGCGGCAAATAGTACGCTTCCGTTCCTGTGAAGACGGTCGTGATGTCGATGGCGTCGAAAAACGCCTGCATGTGCGGGATGGGCTCGGACGGCGGATGCTCAGGCACTGGCTCCGGGTCGGGGTAGAAACTGTCAGGCAGGCCTTCGATCTGGCAGGCATTGAACACGCGGTAGGATTTCTGGAAGCGGAAGATGCGGGCCTCCTCGGAGCGAGCATTGTCTTCGCTGTGGTCATCCTCGCCGTCGGCGTCTTTCCGGCTTTGACCATAGTAGACAACGACAGAGGACTTCTCGCCCTTGCGGATCTTTGCGTCCAAGGCATTGGCCTGCGGCAGCGTCATCCAGAAGGGTGAGCTGTGGCCCGCCATCACGGTGCGCATCGTCAGCAGGAAGTTGTTGACCCCCTGATAGGGCTCACCGCCGACGCGCAGGGGGCGAGAGCTGCCGCCTGCGGTCCAGGGCTTGCGCCACGGCAGAACGCCGCGCTCGATAATGCGGATGATTTCGTTGGTGATGACCTCGGAGGCATCGAATTTTGGCGTGCGGGATCGGGCCATGGTTGGCATCCTTTCGTGTGTTAGTAAGAAGTTTGGGGATCAGGTTGTCCGACGGGGCCGAGGATCGTTGGCGATCTTGGCACCGAGCTTTTCGACTATGTCGATGTAGGTGGTCAGCGAGACGCACTTGCCGGCACCCGAATGCTCAGGGTCGAGCGATCCGTCCCGCGTCACCCGCGGCAGGGTCGCGAAAGCGATGACATCGGTGACGGGAAGAATATCGATGAACGGGGTTCCTCGTGCGACCGCGAGGGCGGCCAAGGAAAAGCGCTCGATCGGCGCGAAGGTCGACACGGTGGTCGAACCGAGATGGAGGAACGAGCCGCCCTCTCCGCAGATCACATGGGCATTCGGCAGCGTTGCAGCCTGCCTGAGATAGCCGAGATCGCGGAGAACGGCTTTCCGCTCGAGCTGCCGTGCCAGCTCCGTCTCGCCGGTTCGGCGCAGCTCTCTATGCCGCCACCACGAGGCGGCGGTGGCGCGCAACACGCGCAAGACACCTGTTTGCATGGGAATGCCCTTCATACGGAAAAACAGACCGGAACCCGGCCCGGACCCATTTGAGGGACCCCAAAGGCCCTCATCCGTCAGTCACAAAACCCGAAGAACACTTTTACTTTTCGTGGACCAAACCCATGAAACACCCAACCGCCACCGAACTGTACCGGTACAAAGGGATCAGAACTTCCACAGGGCCCATCGGCTAGACCTGTGGCGGTTTCTTCCTCACGAGATAGCCCAAACCGCTCAATCGGCCCGCAACTGCCAACTTCTTCGTAAAGCCTGCTGATGCTTTGGCTTCCCGCCGATGTAGCGGATCGGAACCCTGGAAAGGGAAACCATGTCGATGATGGCTGTTTTGGGCATGATTTCTCATCGCGAACACTAAAAAACACAATAACTCATTGTTATTAAATCGTTTTCACCCAACGGATGGATTAGATCATTCCGCAGCCAACATCAATGCAATCTTTTGAAGAGTTCGGGTGTCATGAAATCAAGAGATTGAGTTGCACCCACTGTTCTGCGATGTCCTCGTCGTCCACTACGACTAAATCAGCGGAACGCGGGACCGTTGGCAACCAGCTGTTGCGCTTGAGGAGCCGCTGGCCTCGCTCGCCATGTCGCCATTATTGAAGTGACTGAGAAGTTACGCCTTCCCCTTCCCCGCGCGAGGGAATTCGAGGATCGAGCCCTTGGTCAAACGGTTTTGTTCACCATCGATCGTCTGCTCCTTGTGCAGTACGGCCCGTAGCCACGATATCATGCAACAGACATCCACAACCTACCTCTCAGGCATTAGCACCAATGAAGGCCAAGCGAAGATCCGAGGCCAGGACCCAAATCGCCGTCAGCAGGCGCCGGATTGCGTAGAGCCAATTGTTGAGGGTATTCATCATCAGATCCCAGACATCGAAAAGGGCAGTGGCCGCGGAGGCGCGCAACTGCTAGGTTGGCTGCAGCGCAACGCTCTGTATGTTCTTCGCCAGCCGCATTTGCGCTACTAGCAGCAATGGTCACCAGCTGAGGTTTTATCATGATGATCTGGATGCCCTCGTCATCAGATCTTCTCCGCGACGCAGGCGACAGCCACTTTCACGATCTCAAAATCCGCCACACCTCACCCCCCTAACTTTTCTCTCTCTCTCTCTCTCGAAAACCGTTTGTGTGCCGAAAGCCTACTTAACAGCTGTTAAGTTATGCCATGTCGGCCGCACGCGATCGGAGTTTAACAGCTGTTAAGCCGCGTTCCGCCGGCCAATCAATGCCATGACCATTGGGCCACAGGAAAACTCGCCTGCCGCGGCTTTGGCAGTCAGAGCTCGCAAGTATCCACCAGGCGATCTTATGTCGGCAAAGCGTTCCAGCATGGCGGCAACGACGATCGATGCTTGCTCCGGACCCATGAACTGCTGTGCTTCTTCCCATGCAGACGCACTGATGCCCATGGCTGGGCGCACATGGCACGCCGCATCGAAAAGCTGATGCCAATGCCGGACCTCACCTTGGTAGAAGGTTTTGAGCGAGGGACATGCCGCGATCACTAGGTGGAGCGGGATCTTTGGCAGGTGTCTTGTGTCCTGTTCATCAACGTCAGCCACCGGCTCATTCGTATCCACATCTGGCGCACCCGCCGCCGCCCCGCTTTTTTCTAAAGCAGGTTCAAGATCTATAGATTCTTTATTTGAATTATGACGGTGACGCTCAGATTGGGCATCATTGGTGTTCATTTCTTCTGTTTCAGGGCCATCAATGATGTTGCGTGCCTGGTCAAGGAGAGCTTCAAGGTCAGCTCGATAAGCCGCGAGATCCTCAATTGAAAGCTTGCGACGAAGCGCGCGGGCTGTGAGGGCGGCCTTGTCGCGAAGCTGATCCCAGAAGCCTAGGTCTGGCTGCATCTCGTCTCCGAACTCCGCGAGAGCCGCGAGATCGCGTCGCATGAGGCTTACGACCTCTCTCAGGCGCCGGACGCGCTCCTCAGCCTCACGTACGGCCTCTGCAGCCCGTGCTATCTCCTCAGACTGGCAGTAGAGCGGGGAAAGATCGAAGCCAAAGGCAACGCGGTCTTCGCCGTGCTTGCGGACGTAGCGCTTCCCATTGGGGCTATCACGCCGCTGGAGCAAACCAGCCTCGACGAGACGCGCGAGGTGACGACGCATCGTTGAGCACGGCATGCCATTCAGGCGCTCGCAGATCGCCTTATTCGAGGGGAAGACGACCATCTCCGCGTTCCCGCCAAGCGCATCGTCCGGAAAGAAGCTGAGGAGTCCCTGCAAAACCGTCAGATCACGTTCCGAGACCCCAAAGGCCGCTTGCGCCTTGGAGAGCTCGCGCAGGAGTTCCCACTTGTTAATGGGTCTGGCTGGAACAGATGCCTCGGGTCGCTCAATGACGCGCAAATGGGCGTGCGAAATCGGCCGCATAAACGGCGAAATTGGTGTGTACTCCATGAAAATGTCCACGAAGACAAAAATTCTAGGGCCCGCGAATCGCTTTGCGCTTGCGGGGTAGGGGCCAGAACGCTACATTCAGAAGTGCGAAAACTGAGATTTTGTAGCGGGCTGATCCCGGTGCGAAACCTTACAAAGGTCTCGTGAAGCTAGCTTCTCGGGGCCTTTTTCTTTTTGCCTGTATCGTGCCTCCTTCTTGTTGGTTGCTCTTCCTCAGTCTCCTGAACGCTTCCAGCGCTCATGAAGCTCGGTAATCAGCTTTAGGGCGTTGCCCTCCAACCAGCTAATAAAATCAGGTTCATCTGTAGTTAGATCAAGTTTGAGCTGCTTGCCTTGGCGGCCGGTCTTGACCGTCGCAGCTCCAACACCGGGGATCGCCAAAGCAGGCACACCCTTTCTAGACGGGCTTACTTTCTTCTCTGCGCTCTTTGCAGCTGCCAGAACTGCGAGAAACGCACGCTCAGAAACCTCATCGACCGAGCCGGAACTTTCGGACTTGGCTGCATGAGCTACGGTTTGCAGTTGGCCTCGATCACCGTCGTAGGCACCCAAAGCCTTTTTGAGCTCTTCCCATCTCGGTCGACCAATCCCAGGAGCTGCACCAATTGCCTGGATGAGATCCTCGCCGACCGTCCGAACGACACTCAAAAGCTGTGAAACCCCCGCCTCGTGGAGGTTAAGGACTTCGGCGACACCACGATTGGTGCGCTCAGCCCCTTCCAAATGATCGCCGTCTAGAAGCGCCGTCGCTACAAGCGCACGTTCAATAAAGCTCAGATCACGACGCTCTTGGTTCTCGAGAAGCTGATCTCGAAGCGCTTGATTACCCTCAACTTCCGTGACGATGGCTCGAACTTTGATACCGAGCTCGCGACATGCTTCCAGGCGTCTTCGGCCGTAGATCAGGTTGTAGCGATCGCCTTCCAGCGGGCGGACCAAGACAGGCACACGCTGACCGTTCTTGGAAATAGAGTTCTTCAGGCCCTCAACGTCAATCTGAAGCCGATCATCCAACCGTTCTTCGGTAACAATCTGCGCCGGATCGATCTCAAATACACCGCCACGCAGTCGGCGCCCTTCAAGAGCGTCAGGAGCGTTGCGAAGGGTCTGCAGCGGCAGGCCAAGTTTAGGCTTTCTTGCCATTCCGCCCCCATGTGTTCTGGATGATTTCAGCGATCTCATCGTTCACTGCATTCATAGATTCGATTGCACGATCAAACGTCTGACGCGTGAAGTCCTTCTTGTCAGCTTCGTAGAGCGTTTGCTTGGTCAAGCCGGCATCAGAAATTGCGGTCGACTCAACCATGTGATTGGTCAGGACCGACCTCCCAAAGAGCCCGCGAATGAAGGCAATGACTTCGGTCTGTGGCGCGTCGCCGACTTTGTATCGCGTTGGCAAAAAGCGAAGCCAATCGAAGCGCAGATTTGCGCCTGCATCCCTGATTACTCCAAGGAGATCCGCAGTCATTCGCAGGAATTGGGACATCGACATAAGGTCAAGCATCTGCGGGTGAACCGTCACGAAGACACCCGAGGACGCGGAAAGTGCTGACATCGTCAAGAAACCAAGCTGCGGCGGACAGTCGATCACAACAACGTCGTAGTTCGCTTCAACGCTATCGAGTGCGTCATGAACTCTCGCGAAGAACGCCTTCGCTCCGCCTCGCTGGATCGCAGCAGGCGTCTCGTGCTCGAACTCCATGAGTTCAAGGTTGCCCGGGATAAGATCAAGGCCGCGGATGTAGGTCTTGCGGATCACTTCGGCGATCGGAACCGGATCGTCATAGCGAACAGCATCATAGAGGGTTCCGCCCTCCATGAGGTCGAGTTCTGGCTGGATTCCGTGAAGTGCCGAAAGAGATGCTTGGGGATCGAGATCGATCGCAAGAACCCTGTACCCCTTGAGCGCCAAGCGCTGAGCGAGGTGAGCAGACGTCGTCGTTTTGCCGGACCCGCCCTTGAAGTTCACCACTGAAATGACTTGAAGCTCGTCACCGTCGCGACGTCCAGGCACATAAGTTCCAGACTTTTTTGCGTTTCCTTCAAGCGTCTGCCGGATTTCCCAGATATCGTCGAGCGTATAGCGGCGATGACTTCCAGCCGTCGTCTCGACGTCAACGATCTTTCCTTCTCGATGAAGCTTCCGAAGATAGGTATGGTCGACGCCAAGGAGCTCAGCAGCTTCGCCGCTGGTCA
The DNA here is from genome assembly GCF_009363715.1 of Roseovarius sp. THAF9. NCBI lineage: Bacteria > Pseudomonadati > Pseudomonadota > Alphaproteobacteria > Rhodobacterales > Roseobacteraceae > Roseovarius > Roseovarius sp. THAF9. The sequence goes on along the minus strand of NZ_CP045405.1, from coordinate 124 downwards.
AAGTGCGCATCACCTTCTTTGCATCTGGTGGGAAGTGTGCAGCGCGCTGAGCATGCAGGTTCGACGCGAGAAGCTCCGCGTAGTGCCCGATAGCGATATCTAGATCCTGTTCTGCTTCGCTCAT